>JAGQRL010000409.1 GCA_020425485.1 Rhodospirillaceae bacterium | reverse complement strand
CAGCCCGCACCCCCACCCGGCCACCCAATTGTTTACGATGGCTTGGGTGGCCGGGCGGGGGAGCGGGCCGGACCCGACTCCGTCCGGGCAACCAGTGTTGCGCCGCATGGGGCTTGCGGCGAACGGCTGGTGTTGCCAGACATCCCGTGGTCGCAACACGACGTTGGCGAGGGCCATGTTCGCCTCCATTCCGTATCCGCAGTTCGATCCGGTGGCGCTCACCATCCCCATCCCGTTCGAGCCGTTCGGCTGGGAAGGCATCCCGGTGCGCTGGTATGGGCTGGCCTATCTGGCCGGGTTCCTGCTGGGCTGGTGGTATTGCTCGCGGCTGGCCCGGCGCTCGTCGCTGCCGCCGACCCCGCAGCAGGTGGGCGACTTCCTCACCTGGACCGTGGTCGGCGTGGTGCTGGGCGGCCGGCTGGGCTTCGTGCTGTTCTACGAGTTCGACCGCTTCCTCGACGATCCCTCGGCCATCCTGCGCATCTGGGATGGCGGCATGGCCTTCCACGGCGGCCTCTTGGGCATGGTGGTGGCGATCCTGCTGTTCGGCTGGTCGCGCCGCATCGACCCGTTCGCCATCGGCGACATGGTGGCCGCGGCGGTGCCCATCGGCCTGTTCTTCGGGCGCATCGCCAACTTCATCAACAACGAGCTGTGGGGCCGCCCATCGGACCTGCCCTGGGCGGTGGACTTCCCGATTCCCGCCGAGTGGCAGTCGGTCATCCCCCAGGTGCCGCGCCACCCCAGCCAGATCTATGAAGCGCTGCTGGAAGGGGTGGTGATCTTCACCGTGCTGGCTGTGATGATCCACCGGCCCTCGGTGCGCGCCCGCCCCGGCATGGTCGCCGGCACCTTCCTCATCCTCTATGGCTGTGTGCGCTTCCTGGTGGAATTCGTGCGCCAGCCGGATCCCGGCGTGCCGCTGCTGTTCGACCTGTTCAGCCGCGGCCAGCAGCTCAGCGTGCCGATGGTGCTGGCGGGCCTCGTCATGCTGGAATGGGCGCGCCGCCGCACCCCGCGGACCGCGCCGGCGTGACCGGCGGCGATGCTGCGCCGCTGACCGAGATCCTGCGCCGGCAGATCGCCCAGTCCGGCCCGCTGACCGTGGCGGAGTATATGGCCGCGGCCCTCGGCCACCCGGTGCATGGCTATTACACCACCCGCGATCCCCTGGGCCGCGCCGGGGACTTCACCACGTCCCCGGAAATCAGCCAGGTGTTCGGCGAGCTGATCGGCCTGTGGTGTGCCGACCTGTGGCTGCGTGCCGGCCGCCCCGCCCCGCTGCGGCTGGTGGAGTTGGGACCCGGCCGCGGCACCCTGCTGGCCGACCTGTGGCGGGCCATCGGCGTGGTGCCGGGGCTGCGCGAGGCGGTGCACCTCCACCTGGTGGAAACCAGCCCGGCGCTCCGGGCCGCCCAGGCCGCGACGCTGGAGCGGGCAGAGGCACCGCCGCCGCAGTGGCACGACCATGTGGCCGATGCGCTGAGCGCCGCCGGCCAAGGCCCGGCGATCGTGCTGGCCAACGAGTTCTTCGATGCCCTGCCGATCCACCAATACATCCGCAGCCCTGCCGGCTGGCGCGAACGCCGGGTGGCGTGGGACGAGGCCCAGGGCGGCTTCGCCTTCGGGCTCGACCCGGCGCCGAGCGCGGGGCTGGTCGAGGTTCCCGAAGCGCTGCGCGCAGCACCGCCAGGATCGCTGGTGGAGGTGTGCCCGCTCGCCCAATCGCTGATGGCCGAAGCAGCCCGCCACGTCGCCGCCCACGGGCTGGCGGTGCTGGCGATCGACTACGGGCACATCCAAAGCGCTGCGGGAGAAACCCTGCAGGCGCTCAGCGGCCATGCCCCGGCGGACCCGCTCGGCGATCCCGGCAGGGCCGACATCACCGCCCATGTGGACTTCGCCGCCCTCGCCCGGGCTGCGGTGGAAGCCGGCGGCGAGGTGCACGGGCCCATCACCCAGGCGGGTTTCCTCGGCCGGCTCGGCCTGGCCGCCCGCACCCAGGCCCTTGCCGCCGCCCGCCCCGACCTGGCCGAGGAAACGCGCGCCGGCACCGCCCGGCTGGTCGATCCCGCCCCCACCGGCATGGGCGCCCTGTTCAAGGTGCTGGCGGTCACCCCGCCCGGCCTGGTGCCCGCGGGCTTTGCCGATGGGTGAGAGCCGATGCGATAGGGCTGTGCCGGCCCACACCCCCTCCCGGCCACCCAAGCCATTGTAAAC
>JAGQRL010000408.1 GCA_020425485.1 Rhodospirillaceae bacterium | reverse complement strand
AAACGTGGCACTGCCTCCCCCGTTCCATATGGGGATCCACCCCCGCCCGCTGAACAACCGGATTTGCTGCACACCACCCGTGCGACAGCGGCGCGCACCACCCGACGGTTGCCCGGAAACGCCCGGATGCAGCCTTGTCGTCGTCGCAATCCCTTGCTGGGATGAAAGCGAGGCGGTGCCGGCGCGCGGCGGTGTCGAAGGGGGAGAGAGATGGGCATTTCCAAGTTCTGGTTGCTGGCGGCCGGCGGGACCGCCGCATTGACCGGCATGGTCACGGCTGCGGCCGGCGACGATGCCGATCCACGCCCGGGCCACGCCATGGCGCCCCAGGCGATCTACGACACCGACGACCGCACGCTGATCGGCGAGGCGCCGGCGGAAGCCCAGGAGCTGGCCCGCTCGGTGGTCGCCCTGGTGCCGACCACGGACCTGCAGCGGGTGGGCGACAACTACAAGGTCTGGGGCCTCACCCATGGCGAGGATCTCGGCCTGTGCACCGGCGTGGCCTTTTCCGACATCCAGTCGGCCGCCGACTGTTCGGGCGTGCTGATCGGCCCCGACCTGATGCTGACCGCCGGCCACTGTGTGCCGGACATGGTGCAGTGCCAGGCTTACAACTACGTGCTCGGGTTCGAGGTGACGGACCGCAACCCGGAAAACGTGGTGTCGGCCGACCAGGTGTATAGCTGTGCCGGGATCGCCCATGCCGGCGGCGACGTGCTGGACTTCACGGTGGTGCGGCTCGACCGCCCGGTGACCGACCGGCCGCCGATCGCGCTGGAAACCGGCCCGCTCAACGGCGGGGCGCCGATTACCATGATCGGCCATCCCAGCGGCCTGCCCCAGGTGCTGACCGACAATGCCCAGGTGCTGGCGGTGCGCCCCGATGCCTACCTGACCAACCTCGATGCCTTCGGCGGCAATTCCGGCTCGCCGGTGTTCAGCGCCGCCGGCCGGGTGGCCGGCATCCTGGTCAGCGGCCAATCGGACTTCGAGGAAATCCAGGCTGCCGGCCGCCGCTGCACCAAGCCCGTGTACTACCGCTGCGACGGCCCGCGCTGCGAAGGCGGCGGCGAGGTGGTGGTGCGGTCCGACCGCATCGGCCAAGTGAGCGGGCTGCTGCCGCCCAACCAACCCGTGGCCGAGCGGCCCTAGGAGTGTCGCCGATGCCCGGATCGCGCCCGCCGGTGGACCTGGCGGTGGTCGGCGGCGGTTTCGCCGGCCTCGCCTGCGCCCGCTCTGCCGCCATGTTGGGCCTCAGCGTGGTGGTGATCGATGCCAAGCCGGAGCCGGGAGCCAAGGTGCGCACCACCGGCATCCTGGTGCGCGAGGTGATCGAGGATCTCGACCTGCCGGCCCGGCTGATGCGCCGGGTGCGCGGCGTGCGCCTCTACGGCGACGGGCCGAAGCCGCTGGAGCTGTGGGCGCCCGGCTACTATTTCGCCGCCACGGACACCGCCGGGCTGGTGCGCTGGCTGGCCGGCGAAGCGCGCCGCGCCGGGGCGGAGCTGTGGCAGTCGAGCCGCCTGGTGGGGCTGACGGAAACCCCGTCGCATGTCTCGCTGGAGATGGTGAGCCAGGGCGAGCGGGTGGGCCTCGATGCGCGGTTGGTGGTGGGGGCCGATGGCGCCCGCTCCGCCGTCGCCCGGCTGGCCGGGCTCGGCCGCAACCGCCATTGGCTGACCGGGCTGGAACTGGAGTTTCCCGCCGCGGCCGGAGAGGGTGCCGATCCCATCGACCGCCGCTTCCTCCACTGCCTGCTGAGTGCGGAATTCGCCCGCGGCTATATCGGCTGGGTGGTGCCGGGGGTGGGGGTTACCCAGGTGGGCGTGGCCGCAGCCCAGCCGGCCCGGCCCGATCTGGCCGGTTTCCTTGGCCATCTGGCCGGCCGCCTCGGCCTCGATCCTGAGATGCTGGCGCCGGACCGGGCGATCGAACGCAGGGCCGGGCGCATTCCGGCCGGTGGCCGTGTCGGCCCCATCGGCACCAGCCGCGTGGTGCTGACGGGCGATGCCGCCGGGCTGGTGAGCCCGTTGACCGGCGGCGGCATCCGCCTGGCGCTGGCTTCGGGCCGTCAGGCGGCCCTGGCGGCGGCCGATCACCTGATCGAAGGCGGGCCGAGCCCCACCGCCCAGCTCGTCCGTACCTATCCCAAGCTGGCCGGCGGCAGGCTGTGGCTGCGCCGGCTGATCGAACGGCCGCTGGTGGTGCGCACGCTCGCACGCTCGCTGGAAACCCCGCTGGTGCGCGCCGCCGCCCGGCGCATCTTCTTCCACCGCAGCCGCATCTGGCCCCTGGCCGACGGGGCGACCGCCCAGCCGCCCGGTGCTGCAGCGGAGCGCACCGGCGAACAGCCGGCCCCGCGGTAGGGGGTTTCGCCAAGTTCCGGGTCGGGGCCGCACCCGGCCGCTCAACGCCAGTGTTAGGTATTGGATAGCCGGAAGGGGGAGCAGGCTGGAACCGACTCAACAGCCGCCCACGCCGCAGGTTAACCCGCGGCGGCGCGGCCAATCAGGCTGGAGACGGCGGGGGCGACGGCGGGACGGTTATTCTTCCGCCGGCGCCGGGGCGACGCAGGGACCCAGCGAGCGCGGCGGCAGGCCGCCGGGGCAGGGGTAGCGCGGCTCCGAATACGACACGAACAGGCCGGTCGGGTTGTCGACGTACCAGTCCTCGCCGCATCCAACGACAGTTGCCGCAACGGCAGCCAGAATGCCAACCCGGAGAAGTGCCCGGTACGGCGAAAATGAAACCCGCATCATGATCTTGCCCCGTCGCGTTCGCATCGGATGTGAGCCGGAGGATACAGGAATTAATCGTCCCAAGACCAGCGGGATTTAAAGTGCCGGCGGCAAAGGTTGGGCATTGGTGGCGTGCAGGAACGCACACCGGACAGGCCAGGCACTCCGCGAAAACCCCCTTGGCCAGCCGCCGCCGCTCGCGATAGTCTGCCGCACATGGAAACAAATGACGAACGCGTGCCGCCGGCCGTGCCCGGTGCCGGCCCCACCTCGGCACCCACCGCAGCACCCAGTGGGGCGGCGGCGATCCTGCGCGGCGTGCGCCGCCACCTGCTCGCCCGCGGGCTCGCCAGCCTGTCGGAAGTGGGGCTGGCCAACGGACGGCGCGCGGACATTTTGGCCGTCGACCGGGCCGGCCAGTTGCTGATCGTGGAGATCAAGTCGAGCCGGGCGGATTTCCTGTCGGACCGCAAATGGCCGGAATACCGGCCCTACTGCGATGCCCTCAGCTTCGCGGTGGACGCCGATTTTCCCCAGGAGCTGCTGCCCGACGATGTCGGCGTGCTGGTGGCCGACGCCTACGAGGCGCTGGAAGTGCGGCCGCCGCCGCCGCATCCGTTGGCGCCCGCCCGGCGCAAGGCGCTGCTGCTGCGCTTCGCCACCCTGGCGGCCGAACGCCTGCACCGGCTGGAGGATCCCGAAGCGATCCCATAGGGCGGCTTGCGCCGCCATTGGCCCGGTTCCGGCCCTCTCCCCCGCCCGGCCGCCCAA
>JAGQRL010000066.1:1369-19802 GCA_020425485.1 Rhodospirillaceae bacterium | reverse complement strand
TCTTGGGCAGCACCTCTTCGCGCAGCTCTTCGGGAAGCTGCTGGCGGCGCCAGCGGTTGCGCAGCGCGATGGCCACCGCGCGCTTGGCGTCGTGCTGGCCGACGATGAACCGGTCGAGTTCCGAAACGATCTCGCGCGGGCTGAATTCGCTCATCCGAGGCGCTCCACGACGATGTTGGAGTTGGTGTAGATGCAGATATCGGCGGCGATGCCCACGGCCTTGCGGGCGATGGCTTCGGCATCCAGCGGCTGGTCGATCAGCGCGCGCGCCGCGGCCAGCGCATAGGAGCCGCCGGACCCGATGCCGATCAGCCCGTCGTCGGGCTCCAGCACGTCGCCGGTGCCGGTGACCAGCAGCGACACCTCGGCGTCGGCGACCGCCATCATGGCTTCCAGGCGGCGCAGGTAGCGGTCGGTGCGCCAGTCCTTGGCCAGTTCCACACAGGCGCGGGTGAGCTGCTTGGGGTAGCTTTCCAGCTTGGCTTCCAGGCGCTCGAACAGGGTGAAGGCATCCGCCGTGGCGCCGGCGAACCCGGCGATCACGGTGCCCTTGGCCAGCGTGCGCACCTTGCGCGCGGTCGCCTTCATCACCGTGTTGCCGGCGGTCACCTGGCCGTCTGCGGCAATCACCACGGAGTTGTCCTTGCGCACGGCCAACACCGTGGTGCCGTGCCAGGCAGGGGAATCGGTCATGGGGGAATCAACACGGTTGGGGGACATGCCGGGCATGTATCAGCCGGTAGGTGCGCATGTCTCGCCGCGCAATCAAGAGGCAAGGCGCCCGGGGCGGGTGCACGGCCCGCCCGCGGCCCGGAAAGTTCTTGACGTGTTCTCATGTGGCGTCGAGGTTGGGGCCGGGCTTCCTTCATCGATGGGCGTGCCATGGACCTGAACCTGATGTCCGGTGCCGGGCTGGTTGTGCTGCTTGTGGCCGTGGCCGCAGCAGCCCTGCTGGGCTGGCTGTTCGGCCGTTCGGGGGCACGGGCCGGCACGGCGGGGGAGGTAGCGCGGCTGGCGTCCGACCTGGCGGGGCGCGACCTGGCCATCGCGGAGTTGCAGGCCGAAGCGCGGGAACGCGACGCCCAGATCAAGGCCGGGCAGGATGCCCTGCTGGCGGCGGAAACCCGCCGGGCCACCGCCCAGGCGGCGGCGGACCGGGTGCCGGCCCTGGAAGCACGCGCGGCGGATTTGCAGGGCACCCTCACCGGCGAACAGCAGCGCCGCGCGGAATTGGCGACGGCGCTGGAAAAGGAACGCCAGGCGGCGGACGAAAAGCTGGCGCTGCTGGCCGAGGCGCGCACCCAGCTTGCCGACACCTTCAAGGCGCTGTCAGCCCAGGCGCTGGCCGCCAACAACGAAGGCTTCCTGCACCTGGCACAGGAACGGCTGAAGGCCCTGCAGGAGGGGGCGGCGGTCGATCTCGACCAGCGCCAGAAGGCCATCGGCGCCCTCGTCGATCCGGTGCGGCTGAGCCTGGAGAAGATGGACGGCCAGATCCGCGAAATCGAAAAGGCCCGCGAAGGGGCCTATGTGGGCCTGCGCGAACAGGTGGGGCTGCTGCTCCAGTCCCAGGGCGAGCTGCGCAGCGAAACCCGCAACCTGGTGCAGGCCCTGCGTAGCCCCAAGGCGCGCGGCCGCTGGGGGGAAATCCAGCTCAAGCGCGTGGTGGAGCTGGCCGGCATGCTGGACCACTGCGATTTCACCGAACAGACCAGCCGCACCGACGACGAAGGCCGCCGCCTGCGCCCGGACATGACCATCCATCTGTCCGGCGGCAAGACCCTGGTGGTGGACGCCAAGACGCCGCTGGATGCCTATCTGGACGCCATGGAAGCGGACGACGAAACCGCCCGCACCGGCCATCTGGTGCGCCATGCGGGCCAGGTGCGCACCCATTTGCGCCAGCTTGGCGCCAAGCAGTATTGGAGCCAGTTCGAGGGCGAGACGCCGGAGCTGGTGGTGATGTTCCTGCCCGGCGAAAGCTTCTATTCCGCCGCGCTGGAAACCGATCCCGGCCTGATCGAAACCGGCATGGACCATCGCGTGGTGCTGGCCACGCCGACCACGCTGATCGCCCTGCTGCGCGCCGTGCACTACGGCTGGCGCCAGGAGCGGCTTGCCGACAATGCCCAGAAGATCAGCGGGTTGGGGCGCGACCTCTATGACCGTCTGGCCACCTTGGGGGGCCACATGGCCAAGCTGGGCCGCAACCTGGGCAACGCCACCGATGCCTACAACTCGGCCATCGGCTCGCTGGAAAGCCGCGTGCTGGTGAGCGCCCGGCGCTTCCGCGATCTGGATGCCGCAAGCGACGGAACGGACCTGGCCGAGCCGATTGCCGTGACCGTGCAGCCCAAGCGCTTGCAGGCCCCGGAACTCACGGCTGGTTTGCCGGAAGGCGAGATTGCCGACACCGAGGACGCGCCCCACGTCAGTGAGTAACCGCGGCGACGGCCGCGGCAAGAGACATCATTCTGGCAGGCAGGAAACGGATCACACGAGGCCACGATGGTTTGTTTGCTCGACTTTCGGTTCGAAGACAAATTCAGCGTCAGTTGTGAGCCTTCCGACGATCTGAAAGCCCTTCCAATCTTCGATGGGCAGAAAATTGACACGTCCGGCCTCGATCTTCGGTTTATCCGGAAGTATAAAAGGGGTGTGTTGTCAGATTTTCCGTTTGGTCTTCCAGGACCAAATACATGTTCGGCTGCACTTCGCGATGCCATCGAAGAGTTGGAGCCTGGCATTCATCAGTTTATTCCGGTCGACTTGTTCTGGAAAGATGGCGCCCCGACGGGAGAGCGGGTCTTTCTCATGAACGCGGGGCAGAAAATCGAGTCTATTGACGCCGAAAACTCACAGAGTCTCCTCCCGTCGATAGATGTCGATGGGAATCCCTATTACGCAATTACAGGAACAGGAGGTAGGAACTATCATATCGTAATAAAAAGGAAAGTTGTTGGTGAAAGACATTTCTGGAGGGAAGGAGGAGTAGCCGATAGAATATTTGGCGCAAAATTCTTTTGTTCAGATGCTCTGAGTGACCTGATTCGGTCTCGAAAGCTCAAGGTAAGGCTCGTTCCATTGATTGTGGTGTGAGCGACGGGGCAGGTGGAGACAGCCGCACTCTGGCAGGCAGGAAACAGATCACACGAGGCCACGATGGTTTGTTTGCTCGACTTTCGGTTCGAAGACAAATTCAGCGTCAGTTGTGAGCCTTCCGACGATCTGAAAGCCCTTCCAACCTTCGATGGGCAGAAAATTGACACGTCCGGCCTCGATCTTCGGTTTATTCGGAAATACAAAAGAGGTGTGTTGTCAGATTTTCCGTTTGGTCTTCGAGGGCCAAATTCATGTTCGGCTGCACTTCGCGATGCCATCGAAGAGTTGGAGCCCGGCATTCATCAGTTTGTCCCAGTCGACTTGTTCTGGAAAGATGGCACACCGACGGGAGAGCGGGTCTTTCTGATAAACGTTGGGCAGAAAATCGAGTCTATTGACGCCGAAAGCTCGCAGAGCCTCCTCCGGTCGATAGATATCGATGGGAATCCCTATTACGCAATTACGGGAACAGGAGGTAGGAACGATCATATCGTAATAAAAAGGAAAGTTGTTGGTGAAAGACATTTCTGGAGGGAAGGAGGAGTAGCTGGAAGAATATTTGGAGGAAACTTCTTTTGCTCAGACGCTCTGAGTGACCTGATTCGGTCTCGAAAATTAAAAGTAACGCTAGACCCATTGATTGTGGTGTGAGCGACGGGGCAGGTGGAGACAGCCGCCGCATGATCGGCGGACGCGACGGATGGGAGATGTGTCATGACGCTTCAGGTGGTGCTGCTGGCCTTTCCCGGTGTCACCCAGCTTGACCTGACGGGGCCGGCCCAGGTGTTCGCCAGGCTGCCCGATGCCCAGGTGGCGGTGGCCGCACCGGGCGGGGCGGCGGTGGCCACCGATTGCGGCTTCTCGATCCTGCCCAGCCACGGGCTGGACGACGCGCCGCCGGCAGACCTGCTGTGCGTGCCCGGCGGCGGCGGGGTGGCCGATGCCATCGGCGACGACCGCATCCTCGATTTCATCATCGATCAGGCCGGGGGGGCGCACTATGTCACCTCGGTGTGCACCGGCGCGTTCCTGCTGGGGGCCGTGGGGCTGCTCTATGACCGCAAGGCCACCACCCATTGGGGCTACACCCACCTGCTGGAGCTGGTGGGGGCGATCCACGAGGACGCTCGGGTGGTGGTGGACGGCAACCTGTTCACCGGCGGCGGGGTGACGGCGGGGATCGATATCGCCCTCACCGTGGCCGCCGAGGTGGCGAGCGAGGAGACCGCGCAGTCGATCCAACTGGTGCTGGAATACGCCCCGGCGCCGCCCTTCCAGTCCGGCCAGCCGTCGCGCGCGCCGATGTCCGTACTGCAGGAGGTCAGGCCCCGCTACGTCGCCGCGGCCGGACGCATGCAGGCAGCCTTGGAAGCTGCCAAGGAGCGCATCGGCTGATCGCCAAGGCATTCTTGAACAAGGTTGCTCCAGCGGCTGATCCGGGGGCGTCCCGGGTCAACCGCTGGCACCGACTCAAGACCGGCGCAAGCCGCCCTACCGCTGCCCCACCAGCACCTCGCGCTTGCCGACGTGGTTGGCTTGGCTGACCACGCCTTCGGTTTCCATCTTCTCGATGATGCGGGCGGCACGGTTGTAGCCGATCTGCAAGTGCCGCTGGATGAAGCTGGTGGACGCCTTGCCCTCGCGCGCCACCAGGGCGACCGCCTGGTCGTAGAGCTGATCGCCGCTATCGCCGCCGTCCAGCCCGCCATCGGCGTCGCCGCCCGGCTCGAAATCGTCTTCCAGGATGGCGTCGTTGTAGGCGGGCGTGCCCTGGCTCTTCAGGAAGCGCACCACCTCCTCCACCTCCTCGTCGCGCACGAACGGCCCGTGCACGCGGGTGATGCGGCCGCCGCCGGCCATGTACAGCATGTCGCCCTGGCCCAGCAGGTTCTCCGCCCCGCCTTCGCCGAGGATGGTGCGGCTGTCGATCTTGGAAGTCACCTGGAAGCTGATGCGGGTGGGGAAGTTGGCCTTGATGGTCCCGGTGATCACATCGACGGACGGGCGCTGGGTGGCCATGATCAGGTGGATGCCGGCCGCGCGCGCCATCTGCGCCAGGCGCTGGATGGCGGCTTCGATGTCCTTGCCGGCCACCAGCATCAGGTCGGCCATTTCGTCGACCACCACCACGATATAGGGCAGCTCGGTCAGGTCGAGCGGCTGGTCTTCGTAGATCGGCCGGCCGGTGTCGGGGTCGAAGCCCGTCTGCACCTTGCGCATCAGGGTTTCGCCACGGGCCCGCGCATCGCGCAGGCGCTGGTTGTAGCCCTCGATGTTGCGCACGCCGAGCTTGGACATGGCGCGGTAGCGGTCTTCCATCTCCCGCACCGCCCATTTCAGCGCCACCACCGCCTTCTTGGGGTCGGTCACCACCGGCGTCAGCAGGTGGGGGATGCCTTCGTAGACGCTGAGTTCCAGCATCTTGGGGTCGACCAGGATCAGCCGCACCTTGTCCGGGCTCATGCGGTAGAGCAGCGACAGGATCATCACGTTGATGGCGACGGACTTGCCCGACCCGGTGGTGCCGGCCACCAGCAGGTGGGGCATGCGCGCCAGGTCCGCCAGCACCGGGTTGCCGCCGATATCCTTGCCCAGCACCAGCGGCAGCTTGCCGGAATGCTTGCCATAGGGATCCGACGACAGCAGGTCGCGCAGATAGACGATCTCGCGCACCGGGTTGGGCAGTTCGATGCCGATGGCATTGCGCCCCGGCACCACGGCGACGCGCACGGACACCGCACTCATGGAGCGCGCCACATCGTCCGACAGGCCGATGACGCGGCTGGACTTGGTGCCCGGTGCCGGCTCCAGCTCATAGAGCGTGACCACGGGGCCGGGGCTGACATGCACGATCTCGCCACGCACGCCGAAATCGCCGAGCACGCTGTGCAGCAGCCCGGCGTTGTGGCGCAGCGCCTCCTCGTCCATCTCCTCGGTGTTGGCATTGCCGGCGGGCCGGTGCAGCAGCTCCAAGGGCGGCAGCAGGTAGTCGCCGTCCGGCGCGCCCAGGGCCAGGCTGGCCTGGCGGGCGTCGCTGCCCTTCTGCTGGGCCGGCGGGGTGACGGTGACCGCGGGGACCGAGCTGGGCCGCGGCGGCATCCGTGGTGCGGGCGGTGCGGCGGGCCGGTCGGCAGTGGAAACCACCGGCTCGCGGCGCACGGCGTGGTCGTGGTGGCCGTGCCGGGCATGGGCCACGTCTTCGGCAAACGGGTCGGCGGGCCGGCGCGCCCGCCAGCGCGCCCAAGCGAGCGCGGCCAGGTGGCCGATGCTCACCTGCCAGCCCCACACGGTCCAGCGCCAGGCCATCCGTGTCGCCCGCCAGCAGGTTTTCAGGAAGCGCCAGGTGCGCCGGCCGATGCGCAGCCATTCCGACGGGGTGAGGCCTAGCGCCACCAGCACCATCAGCCCGCCCAGCACCAGGGCGGTCGGCTGCACCCAGCCATAGGTGGTGGGGCCGCCCGCCATCATCACCGATTCGCCGATCGCCCCCACCAGCATGGGGCCGACCACGCCGCCCAGATGGGTCTGCATGTCCCAGGACACAGGTGCGGGGACGGCGTTGAGGCCGGCGGCCAGCAGCGGCGTGGCGAGCGCCAGGCCGAGCAGGCGCAGCCACACCTGGCCGAGCGGGCGGTGGCGCAGCAGCCCGGCGCCCCACACCAGCGGCACTGCGGCCAGCACCACGGCAGCACCACCGATGGTCTGCACCAGCAGGTCGGCGGGATAGGAGCCGAAGGGGCCCAGCAGGTTGACGATCGGGCCGTCCATCTCCGCCACGTTCCACGAGGGATCGGTGGGGGAGTAGCTGGAGAGCGCCAGCACCAGTGCGGCACCCAGGCCAAGCAGCGTCAGCCCGGCGGCTTCCTGCAGGCGGGCGCGCAGATAGCTGCGCAGGCTTTCGGGCAGCAGCACCGGCCGGCGGGCCGGAACGTTGCTGCGGGACCGGCCGGACAGGCTGTCGGACACGCTCATGCCGCCGCTCCATCGGTCTGGCCCGAAGCCGCGCCCGGAGCCGCGCCCGGGGCCGCGCTGTCGAGCACCCGGCGCAGGCGCACCAGCCCCGGTTCCAGCAGGCCCAGGTCGTGCACCAGGGCGAGGCGGATGAAGCGGTCGCCGGCGCTTGAGCCGTCCGCCCGCGGCTGGGAGAGGTAGCCGCCGGGCAGCGCCTTCACCCCGGCTTCGGCCCACAGCCGGCGGGTCACCGCCTCGCCGTCGCCGACATCGAGCCAGACGAAGAAGCCCGCCTGCGGCCGGCGATAGTGGGCCAGCCCGGCGAACACCCGGTCCAGCATGTCGAACTTGGCGCGGTAGAGGGCGCGGTTGTGGGCGGCGTGGGCGTCGTCGTCCAGCAGGGCGGCGGTCACGGCCTGCACCGGCATCGGCATGCCGGCCGAGCCGTACAGGCGCAGCGAACGGAACGCCTCGATCCAGTCGGGATCGCCCACCGCGAAGCCGGCGCGCAAGCCCGCCACGTTGGAGCGCTTGGACAAGGAATGGGTGGCCAGGACATTGGCCCAGCCATCGCCCGCCACCTGGGCGACGCTGCCGGGCACGGCGTCGTCGTAGAGGTCGACATAGCATTCGTCGACCACCAGCAGGAAATCGTGGGTGCGGGCCAGCTCCACCGCCTGGCGCAGATAGCCGATATCGGCAATCGCTCCCTGGGGGTTGGAGGGCGCGCACAGATAGAGCAGGCAGATGCGCCCGCAAAGGCCCGAATCGGCGGCAAGTGCATCCAGATCAGGCAGACCGGCGGCTCCCGCATCCAGCCCCACCGGTTCCGCCCCGGCGGCCACCGCCGCACCCTCATAGACGGCGTAGAACGGATCGGGGAAGGCGACCACGGGATCCGGCCGCGGCCGCCGGGCCACGGCAAGGCCGGCCAGCAGGAACAGCCCCTCGCGGCTGCCCGACAGCGGCAGGATCATGGTGTCGGCGTCCACCCGGTCCGCCGGCAGGCCGAAGCGCCGGTCGAGCCAGGCCTTCACGGCGGCGCGGAACGCCTCGGTGCCGAGGATGGGTGGGTAGCGCGTCCAGTCCGCCGCGTGGGCGGCCAGCACCGCGGTGATGAACTCCGGTGCCGCATGTTTGGGCTCGCCGATCGACAGGTCGAGCGGCTCGACAGCCGGGGTCACGCCGGCCAGCAGCGTGCGCAGGCGGTCGAACGGGTGGGGCGACAGGTGGGTGTCGCGCGGCATGATGGCGGCTCCGCATCGGGGCTGGGGGCAAACTGCCCTGCCCATCATACGGGACACGCCCCGTCAGGACAATCTTCTCCTGCGGGGCATTGTCAACGCAATCAATCGGTTTCGCCGGCTTGTTAATGTTTCTTTGAAACCTGGGCGCGGCGTCGGGCAGCCCGGCCTCAGCCCCGTGCGGTGGCCGCCAGGCGTTGCAGCACCTCCAGCGCCCGGGCCGATTCGGCTTCCGGCACGAACAGGTGGTCGTGGTGGAAGCCGGCCACCGGGTTGGTGCTGATCCCCGCCTTGGCCAGCGCGCCGGCGACGGCGGCGATGAAGCCCACGGCATCCAGCGCGGAGTTCACCGTCAGAGTGATGCGCCGGCAGGGGAAGGTGCCGGTGAGGCCGGCTGCCGCCTCGCGCGCGACGATGAGGCTGAGGGTTCCCGCCTCGCGCACCATGGCGACCGGGGCCAGGGCGGCCCAGTCGATGGCGGCATCGTCGGCGATGGCGACGAAAAGGTAGGGGGTGGGATCGAGCACCGGCGCCATCCTGGCGATCAGGGTGTCGAGGTTTCGCTCTGGGGTCATTCGGGCAGCTCGCAGGCACAGCATGGCAAGGGCCCGGCCTGTACGCCGGGTTCCGGGATGAAGCAAAGAAGAAAGGCGGACGGTGTTGCCACCGTCCGCCGAGTTTGGGGAGAGGCCAGGTCCGGCGAACCGGACCCGCACCATGCCACCGGACACAGCCGGTCTCGGTGGCCAGGGGTCGGGGCTTACACCCGCTGCGACCCCTGACCGAACTCGGGATAGGCCTCGAGGCCAAGCTCGACCTTGTCGAGACCCAGTTCCTCGTCTTCCTCGGCAGGACGCACACCGAAGATGGCCTTGATGACGAACCAGACGATGAACGAGGTGACCAGGGTGAAGATGCCGATCGACACCACACCGGTGGCCTGCACCGCGAACTGCTCGCCCATGGTGCGGGCAACCGTTTCGCCGGCCTCGGTCTCGTATTCCGTCTGGTAGGTGAGCGCGACGGCCAGCGTGCCCCAGATGCCGCACACAAGGTGGGCAGAGATGGCACCGACCACGTCGTCGATCTTCAGCTTGTCGATCAACGGCACCGCGAACACCACCAGGATGCCGCCGACACCGCCGATCAGGATGGCCTGACCGATGGTCGGCGAGTCCGGAGCCGCCGTGATCGACACCAGGCCCGCGATCGCACCGTTCAGGGCCATGGTCAGGTCGACCTTGCCGTAGAACAGCTGGCACACGATCATCGCGGCCACCACGCCACCGGCCGCAGCCATGTTGGTGTTGGCGTAGATGTTGGCGATGGCGATGGCATCCGCAGCGGAGCCCAGGGCGAGCTGCGAGCCGCCGTTGAACCCGAACCAGCCGAGCCACAGGATGAAGGTGCCCAGGGTGGCGAGCGGCAGGTTGGAGCCGGGCATCGGGTTGATGGACCCGTCGGCGTTGAACTTGCCCTTACGCGCACCGACCACGATGGCACCGGCCAGAGCAGCCCAGCCGCCCACGGAGTGCACCAGGGTCGACCCCGCGAAATCGCTGAAGCCCATGACGTTCAGCCAGCCGCCGCCCCACTGCCACGACCCGGTGATCGGGTAGATGAAGGAGGTGAGGATCACCGTGAACAGCATGAACGACCAGGCCTTGGTGCGTTCCGCCACGGTGCCGGAGACGATGGAGGCGGCCGTCGCCACGAACACCATCTGGAAGTACCAGTCCGAGGTCGCGGCGTAGGAGCCGGATTCGAACGCGCCTTCCAGGAAGGACGTATCGTCGCCCGACCAGAACAGCGAGAAGGTGCCGATGTATCCACCGTCGACGCCCTGGTACATCAGGTCGTAGCCGATGATGTAGTACATGATGCCGGCAACGGCGTAGAGGGCGATGTTCTTCAGGCAGATGGTCGCGGTGTTCTTGGAGCGGACCAGGCCACTTTCCAGCATGGCGAAGCCGGCGGCCATCCACATGACCAGGGCGCCATGGATGAAGAACGACAGGGTGTTGAAGATGAATTGGGTTTCCAGGGGAACGCCGGCCGCCGCAGCGTCGACGGCGGCATCCACCGCCGGGGCCGCGTCGACCGCTTCCGCGGCGGCGTCGGCCGCTTCTTGGGCCAGCGCCGGGTGGATGAGGGCAACCGCGGCGGCCCCCAGGCCCAGCGTCAACAAGGCGTAACGCTTCATCGAGTGATTTCCTTTCCTAAGCTCGGGGGGCGCCGTCACAGCGCGTCCGCGTCGGTTTCGCCGGTGCGGATCCGCACGGCGCGACCGATGTCCATGACGAAGATCTTGCCGTCACCGATACGGCCGGTGCTGGCGGCCTTCTGGATAGCCTCGACCACCGACTCCACTTGGTCGGCGACCACGGCCACCTCGACCTTCACCTTGGGCAGGAAGCTCACCGAATATTCCGCACCGCGGTAGATCTCGGTCTGCCCCTTCTGGCGGCCGAAACCCTTCACCTCGGTCACGGTCAAACCTTGAAGCCCGAGCGCGGTCAGGGATTCGCGCACTTCGTCGAGCTTGAATGGTTTGATGATTGCCATCACCAGTTTCATTCAGGTCCCCTCATCGACACTATCGTCACCCCGACCCGGAGACTGGGTGACCGGCTGGCGCCGCTTATGCGGCGGCCCTGAGACAACGACGCTCCGGCGCCACGGTGGATTCGTGACTTCAAGATCCGTGCCGGTTTTGCCTGGGGCGGGAAAATGCCGACGAGTCAACTACTTGGCCGGGAGGCGCCGACGGAAGCGGCAACCGCCTCCGCAGCAACTGCCCAAACTTTGGGCATGTGCAGTGCAGCGAACAAAGTTTAGGCGTTTTTTAACCAAAGCGGCGCCGGAAAGCGCGGCAAAGCCGAGTCCGGCCTGCCACCATTGCGCGAACCCGCGGCCCGCCGGCGCGCCACGACCGGCCACAGCCCACCCGCGGCGGCGATACACCATGGGCCGGGCATGCCAATGCGCCGCGAAGATGCTATGACACCCCGGTATCGCAACCCCAAGGGGCGGGCCGCGCCATGCAGACCTCCGTTCTGATCGTCGGAGCCGGACTTGCCGGCGCCAGTCTGGCCGCAGCCCTCGGCAGCGTCGGCGTCGCCACCGTGCTGATCGACCGCGATCCGCCCGACCAGCGGCTCGACCCCAAGGCGGATGGCCGCACCACCGCGGTGTCGCTGGCCTCGCGCCGGGTGCTGGAAGCCGCCGGGGTGTGGCAGGGTGTGGCCGACCGGGCCTCGCCCATCTGGTCGATCCAGATCAGCGACCACGCCAGCCCCGCCGCCATGGACTACGACCACCGCGACGTCGGCGAGGAGCCCTTCGGCCATATCGTCGACAACCAGCTTCTGCGCCGCGCCCAGCTCGACCGCCTGGCGGAGCTGCCCTCGGTGACGGTGCTGGCGCCGGCCGCCCTGGACACGCTGGAGCGCACGTCGGCCACCGCCACCGCACGGCTGGCCGACGGCACGGAAATCCGGGCGGAACTGGTGGTGGGGGCCGACGGCCGCGGCTCCACCGTGCGCCGCAGTGCCGGCATCGAGGTGATGAGCTGGCGCTACAACCAGACCGCCATCGCCTGCTGCATGTCCCACGAACTGCCGCACAACGGCATGGCGCTGGAACACTTCATGCCGGGCGGGCCGTTCGCCGTGCTGCCCATGATCGACCGCGAGGACGGCAGCCACCGCAGCTCCATCGTGTGGACCGAACGGCCGGACCGGGCCAAGGCCATGGCGGCCCTGGACGAAGCCGCCTTCAGCCGCGAGCTGCAATGGCGGGTGGGCGACCATCTGGGCCGGGTGGCGCTTTCGGGCGGGCGCTGGACCTATCCGCTCGGGGTGCTGCACGCCAAGCGCTACACCGACACCCGGCTGGCGCTGATCAGCGAGGCCGCCCACGCCATCCACCCGATCGCCGGCCAGGGGCTCAACATGGGCTTCCGCGATATCGCCACCCTGGCGGAACTGGTGGTGGACCGTGCCCGCCTGGGCCTGGATGCGGGCGCGCCGGACCTGCTGCGCGCCTATGAGCGCTGGCGGCTGTTCGACAACGTCTCGCTGGTGGCCATCACCGATGGGCTCAACCGCCTGTTCTCCAACCGCTCGCTGGCGCTGCGCGGGGTGCGCGGGGCCGGGCTGTCGGTGGTCGGCCGCATCTCCCCCTTAAAGAAGGTGTTCATGCGCCACGCCATGGGGCTGATGGGCGATCTGCCGCGCACCCTGCGCGGCCGGCCGCTGTGACGCCGGTCTACAAGATCGGGGCCGGCTGAGCGGCGCTGGTCGATCGCCGCCGACGGATTGACGGCCGCGGCCGTTCAGCGCCGCAGGTCGCGCCGGTAGGGGATCAGCATCACGCCGACGCCGATGCCGAGACTGCCGAAGGTGATGAACAGGCCGAAGAACAGCATGAAGAACCACAGGAACGGCGTGTCCGTTCCCATGGCCATGCTGCGGATGTTGGCGAAATCCTGCGCCAGCAGGAAGGCGCCGAACACGAAGCCGCCGGTGGCGCCATAGGCCATATGGCGCAACAGGAACCCCAAAAAGCGCTTCTCGTGGGCGTGCATGATGGCCCTACGGTAGCAGTGCGCGGGCGGCCGCGGAAGCACCGCTGCAGAGGCTGCCCAACCGGCAAGATCTGCCCGGCACGCGGTATCCCCCGGCGACGAAGTTTTCCCTGAAATCAAGGGGCTATCCGGTGGCACCCGGTTTGCTTCGGTCGGCGTGACCCCATCCTAGATCGCCGTTGCCGGAGCCCAAGCCGATGACCCTGGTGCATACCTTCGGACCCTATCGGGTAACCGACACCGTGCTGTCCGCCGTACGCGACGCCAGCGCCCGCACCGGCGTCGATTTCCGCTACATGATGGCCAAGGCGGCCACCGAAAGCGCCTTCAACCCGCACGCACGGGCGGCCACCTCCAATGCCACGGGGCTCTACCAGTTCATCAACAGCACCTGGATCGCCATGGTGCACAACCACGGCGATGCCTATGGGCTGGGCGCTTACGCCGCCCAGATCGTCGAGCGGCCGGACGGTACGCTCGACGTACCCGATCCCGCCATGCGCCAGCAGATCCTCGGCCTGCGCGACGACCCCGCGCTGTCGGCCTACATGGCGGCGGAGTACGCGTTGGAGAACCGTACGTATCTGGAGCAGACGGTGGGCGGGACGATCGGCGCCACGGAGCTGTATCTCGGCCACTTCCTCGGCGCCCACGGGGCGGCACGGTTCCTCTCTGCGGTGCGCAGCGATCCCCAGACCATCGGCGCCCACCTGTTCCCCGCGGCCGCCGCCGCCAACGGCCCCGCCTTCTATCGCGATGGGCGGGCGCTGACGGTGCGCGAGATCTACGACCTGTTCGACACCAGGGTGGAAACGGACATGGCCCGGGTGGACGAGGCGTTCGGCCCCTCGGAACCGATGCCGGTGATCGCCGGCGGCGTCCTGGCCGAAGCCCCCTTGCTCAGCGGTCCGAGCTTTTTCGTCAACGATCCGGTGCGGTCCGGCTTCTTCCAAGGGGGCGCACCCGCCGCGACGGTTCGCCCGTATGCGCCCACGCCCTTCCCGGCCGCCGTGGCCGGACCGGCCTTCACCGCCGTGGCCCAGGCCGCCGGTGCGGGCACCGCGGCCCCGGCCGGCGGCCGCTCGCTGTCCTTGTGGGCGGTGCTCACCGCATCGGCAGACCCGGCAGTGTCTTGAGGCAGTATCCTGAGGCCGTGTCCTGAGGCCGTGCCCTGTAGCCGGGGCCCTGAGCCGGGGTCCGCTCGCGCCTTGGTCGTGGCCGTCGCCGCACCGATGTAGCGGCTGTGCCGCAGTGCGGTGAGATCGTCCCAGTTCGCCACTGGATCTTTCGCAATATCCGTGCATCTCGCACGGAAGCGCGCGTATGGTCGGGGGTCGGCGCCGTACCTGTACGGACGATCCGCGACGCCGGCTCACCCCGTATGGTTCAGCGATGACCGTATACCTGCCGATCGCCGAGATGACGGTTCATGCCCTGTTGATTCTGGGCATGGGCGGCGCTGTCGGCTTTCTGTCCGGCCTGTTCGGGGTGGGCGGCGGCTTCCTGATGACGCCGCTGCTGATCTTCATCGGCATACCACCGGCAGTTGCGGTGGGCACCCAGTCCAACCAATTGGTCGCCGCCTCGGTGTCCGGCGTGCTGGCCCATTGGCGGCGCGGCAATGTGGACGTGAAACTGGGGCTGGTGATGCTGGGCGGCAGCTCCATCGGCACCATCGGCGGCGTGCTGCTGTTCGGCCTACTGCAGCGCCTCGGCCAGATCGATCTGGTGATCAATCTCAGCTACGTCTTCTTCCTCGGCCTGATCTCCTCGCTGATGCTGGTGGAGAGCCTGCGCTCGATGCTGCGGCGGCGCGCCCGCAAGGGCGGCGGCGGCAAGCTGCACAACCACACCCTGCTGCACGGCCTGCCGTGGAAGATGCGCTTCCCGCGCTCCAGGCTCTACGTGTCCGCCCTGCTGCCCTTCGGCATCGGCTTCCTGGGCGGGCTGCTGGTGGCCATCATGGGCATCGGCGGCGGCTTCTTCCTGGTGCCGGCGATGATCTACCTGCTCGGCATGCCCGCCACCCTGGTGGCCGGCACCTCGCTGTTCCAGATCATCTTTTCCACCGGCATCGCCACCTTCCTGCACGCCTACCAGAACCACACGGTGGACATCCTGCTGGCCATCCTGCTGCTGGCCGGCGGTGTGCTGGGCGCCCAGTTCGGCACGCGGGCCAGCGGCCGCCTGCCCAGCGACCAGTCGCGCCTGCTGCTGGCCCTGCTGGTGGCCGGCGTGTGCGTGAAGCTGGCGATCGACCTGTTCTCCACCCCGCCCAATCCCTTCGGCGTCGAGATCCTCGACCATATGATGGTGGTGGGGTCGTGATGCCGGCACGGGCGGCGACCTACGCGCAGGCGGCGGCAGCGCTGATGGCGGCGCTGGCGATGCTGGCCGGCCGCTTCGATCCGGCGCGCGCCCAGCCGCTGGTGTTCGACCTGTCGGACCACCTGATCGCCATCTCCACCGCCTTCACCGGCACCGAGGTGGTGGCCTTCGGCGCGCTGGACGAGGCCTCCGACGTGGTGATCGTGGTGATGGGGCCGCCGCGCCGAGTGGTGGTGCGCCGGGCCGAGCCCATCGCCGGGGTGTGGGTGAACCGCGAGAGCCTGACCTTCGTCGACGTCCCCACCTTCTACGGCGTCGCCACCAACCGGCCGATCGAGGAGATCGCCTCGGTAACCGCACTGGAACGCCACGGCATCGGTTTGGACCACCTGCAGCTTCAGCCGGAGGACGGCACGGAGGCCGATGCGGACACCGTGGAAGCCTTCCGCCAGGCCCTGATCGCCGACATGCAGACGCGCGGCGTGTTCGGCGTCGATATCGGCCAGGTGGCCTTCCTCGGCGACCGGCTGTTCCGCACCACCATCTCGTTTCCCGCCAACGTGCCCACCGGCCAGTTCCAGGTGAGTGCGTATGTGTTCCGCGACGGCAATATGCTGACGGCCCAGACCTCGCCGCTGGTGGTCTCCAAGATCGGGCTGGGGGCGGAAATCTACTGGTTCGCCCAGGTGCATGCGGCCACCTACGGCATCATCGCCATCGTCATTGCCGTGGTGGCCGGCTGGTTGGCAGGCGTGGTGTTCAGGCGGTAGGCTGCGGCTTCCGCACCGTTCCCCCGTCCAGTCCGACCGAAAGCGTCCAGACATGCGCTGCGCCACACGCTTCGCCGCCCTGGTGGTTGTCCTGCCCTTGGCCCTGCTCGTTGCCGTCGTCGCCCAGGCGCAATCGCCGCTGCCATCGGCGTGGTGCGGCGATCATCCGGCGAGCTGCGCGCCGATGCAGGCGGCCAGCGGGATGATCGACGAGATCGTGTCCCAGTCCACCCGCCAGGACCTGCTGATCGACTTCGCCGGTGGCCTGGCGGTGCTGGGCCTGGCCGATGAGGCGCGGGCGGTGCTGGCCGGGGTCGCCCCCGAAATGGGCCGCTACACCAGGCAATTCGATGCGGCGCATTGGATCGCTATCACCCTGGCGGAGGCGTACAGCAAGGCCGGCCAGGCCGAAGCGGCGGTGGCGGTGCTGGAAGCGGCACTGGCGGCGGCCGAGGCAAACCCCAACGGCGACCCCTACCGCCTCTACGACATCGCCTTGGAATTCGCCCGCGCGGACGCCTGGGACCGGGCGGAGGCAACGGCACTGGCGGTTGCAGGCGACGAGCGGCGCCAGTCCGCCCTGATCGATGTGGCCATCGCCATGGCCGATGCCGGGCTGGACGAAGACGCCTCCCGCGTCATCGATGCAGCCCTCGCCATCGGCCCCATGCCCGGCGACGGACAGCGGGCGGGGTGGGCCAACCTGAACGCCGTGGCGGCGCTGACCGCACTGGAGCGCTGGGACGACGCCCTGGCCGTGGCGGACCAGCGGGCCAACCCCATGGGACCCACACTCGGCCGGCTGGCCATCGCCCGCGCCCAGGGCGAAGCCGGGCAGGCGCAAGCCGCACTGGCCACCATCGACGCCGTCGATGCCCCCATCCACGATCCGGCGGAGATCCCCGCCTTTCTGGCCGAACAGCCTGGCGGCGGGCCCAACTGGTATGTGGTGCAGGCCCTGGCGTACGCCGAGGCGGCGGCCGGCCTGTCTGCCG
Organism: Rhodospirillaceae bacterium; assembly: GCA_020425485.1. Taxonomy (GTDB): domain Bacteria; phylum Pseudomonadota; class Alphaproteobacteria; order DSM-16000; family Inquilinaceae; genus JACKIH01. The sequence goes on along the minus strand of JAGQRL010000066.1, from coordinate 2,824 downwards.
AAGCCCTGGCCACCGTGGCGCAGTTCGACCAGACCGATTGGGAAGAGGGGACGCTGGAAACCGTGGCGGAAATCCACGTCGCCGCCGGGCGCGGGGAGGATGCGGTGGCCGCAGCGCGCGCCAACCGGGACGGTCGGGACCGCGTGATCGCGCTGACCCACGTGATCGAACGCCTCGCCGACGCAGGGGAAACGGCGTTGGCCGATGAGACCCTGGCGACGCTGCTTGAGGCCTATGGGGCGCTGGCCGACGCGGTGGATCGGGGGATCGCCAGCCAATACGTGGCGCAGGCCCACGCCGCACTCGGCCAGTGGGATGAGGCTGAAGCGGCCGTCGCGGCGGCACCGGACTGGCGCAGCCTGGCGGGCGCCCAGCGCAACCTGGCCATCCTGCAGGCCCAACACGGGCTGCTGGAGGCGGCGGCAGCCACCCTGGCGGCCATGGGTGACTCCCCCAGCATCGACAACGACAGGGACCGGGCGCGGGCCGCCCTGATCCGCGGGCTGATCGTGGCTGCCGTGGCGGCCATGCCGGCCGAATAATCCGCGCCCCACCCGCTGGTCGACGATGTGCACGGCTGTTTCACCCCCACCATCGCCGTCGGCATGGTGCCCACCGGGCAGGGGCAAGTGAGTGTGCAAGTGAGTGCGTATGTGTTTCGCGAGGGCGACATGCTGACTGCCCAGACCTCCCCGCCGGTCGTCTCGAAGGCCGGGCCGGGGGTGGAAATCCACCGGTTCGCCCAGGTGCGCGCCGCCACCTGCGGGATCACCGCCATCGTCATTGCCGTGGTCGCCGGCCGGCTGGCGGAGGGCGCGGTCCGCCGATGAGGATCCGAGACGTGCCTGCCCGTGATGCCCCCGCAGCGTCGGCACCGCCGCCCGTCCGCCCCCCCGGCGCCGGCGGCTGGTTTGCCCCCGGCCGGCAGACCCTGCTGTTCGCCCTCTATTGCGCGGTGTTCTTCGCGCTGCGGCTCTGGCTCTCCCATGGGATGGAGCAGGACGCCGCGACCCGGTTTCTCCACAGCCAGGTGCTGTCGCTGGCCTATGGCGGCAACGATCCGCCGCTCTACACCTGGGCGCTGACGGCGATGCAGCGGCTGGTCGGCACCGGCCTGCAGGCGGTGCTGCTGATCAACTACCTGCTGCTCACCGTGGCGTTCTGGGCCTTGCTGATTGCCGCCCGCATGGTGCTGGGCGATGCCCGCTGGGCGGCCCTGGCGGCCTGGTCGCTGGTGGTCTTCCCGCCGGTGGCGCTCGGCCATTTCGCCCTCACCCATTCCGTCCAGGTGGTGTGCGCGGCGGCCATCACCCTGCTGGCAGCTCTCGGCCTGGTGCGCCACGGCCGCCCGTGGGACTACCTGGCGCTGGGGGCCGCACTCGGCTTCGGGCTGATGTCGAAGTACAACTTCCTGCTGCTGGCAGCGGCCCTGGGCGTGGCGGCGCTGGCCCAGGC
>JAGQRL010000066.1:0-1316 GCA_020425485.1 Rhodospirillaceae bacterium | reverse complement strand
ATGCTGGCGGTGAGCAGCCCGATCTGGCTGGCCCATATGCAGACGGTCCACCAGTGGACCTCGATGGTGGACCAGCTTCGCGACGATGCGCTGGGCCCGCTGGCGGCGCGGCTGTCCGGTGCGGTCGGGCTGGCCAGTTCCGTCATCACCTTCGTCTGGCCGCTGCTCCTGGTGCTGGCGGTGGCGGTGCCGCGGGCCTTCGATCCGCGCCGGCCGGTCGAGCCGGCGGGGCTGGACCCGGTGCTGGCCCGGCTGGTGCGCGACATGCTCGCCACCGGCATCGTCCTCATGCTGGGCTTCGTGCTGGTCGCCGGCCTGCCCGGCTTCAACGAGCGCTACATGCTGCCGCTGCTGTTCGCCGTGCCGATCTACGCCTTCGGCCGGGTGCTGCGGGTGGGAGCGTCGGCCGCCGCGGCGCGGCGCTCCGCGGCCGGGCTTGCCGGTGTCACCGTCGTGGTGCTGGCGGTGCGGCTGTTGGAGCTGACGCCCTTCTGTCCGCAGCGCTGTGCCGAACTTGTGCCCTATGACCGCCTGGCGGACACCTTGAAGGATGCCGGCTTCGAGGGGGGCACCATCGTCACCGGGGCCCTCGTGACGGCCGGCAATCACGTGGTGCAGTTCCCCGGAAGCCGGGTGCTGATGGGTGCCGGCCCGGCGGTGCCGGCCCGCCAGCCGGCGGGCAGTGCCTGGGCATCTGGAACGCGGTGGACTGGGGGCCGGAGGTGGCGCGGGCGCGGGTGCTGGAAGCCATGGATCTCGACCCGGCAGCGACCGGCGAGATGGTGGAAAGCGCCGTCATCCCCTGGCACGGCGGCACGTTTTCCTGGTCCTGGCCGCCCGAATGGCAGGAACGGACCAGCGAATGGCACTTTGTGCTGCTGGAGGATGCGGAGCGCTGCCCCTGACGCGGCTGCAAACGGCAGCACCGGCCGGCGCCGTCACCTCCGCCGCGCGATAGCGTTAGCCTCCGATTAACTGGGATCGGCTAGGCTTGCCAGTTCAGCGCAACGTTGGCTTAGAGCAATGGCAGGCCACGACATCGATAGGGCTCCCCCAAGCCCGGCGGATGCCGCGCCCAGGGGCAATCTGGTAAGGCTTCTCGGGACGAGAGCCGCGGTGATCGACCTTGTGGTTATCACGGCGGTGTCCATCGTCGCGTTCCTTATTTCAGGGTATTTCGATCTCCTTGAAGAGTTGATGCATTTCGCCGACGACCACGAGGAATACGAACTGGACGAGATCCTCACGGTCTCGCTGATCTTGTCGATCGCGGTGGCCGTGTTCGCCGTCCGGCGCATCCAGGAATTCAAGCACCA
>JAGQRL010000065.1 GCA_020425485.1 Rhodospirillaceae bacterium | reverse complement strand
GTGGTCTTGCCCGCCCCGTTGGGGCCGAGCAGGGCGACGATCTCACCCGCAGCCACGGCGAAGGACACGCCATCCACCGCGCGCACCGGGCCGAAGCGCCGGGTGAGCCCCCTGGCCTCGATCAGCGGTGCCACGGATCGCCATCCCGGCCGCCGCCCCGACCACTGCCCCGGCCCAAGCCACCGTGTGTCGCAACAGGTGCTGTCTGTGTCACACTCCCCCCGAGGATGCGCTGCGGCCCCGCACGCATAGACCGGAGACCTGCGGACCCGCAATGACCCACACGATCGACCGCCTGCGCCTGGGCAGTGGCCTGGTGCTGTTGGCTTTCGTTACCTGCCATCTGTTGAACCACGCCGCCGGCATCGTTTCGCTGGAGGCCCAGGACTGGGCGCGCGAAGCACACCACGCCATCTGGGGCGAATGGCCGGGGCTGACGGTGCTGCTGGCCGCGACGGTGGTGCATGTGGCGATCGCGCTGCGGGCGATCTATGTCCGCCGGTCGCTGCGCCTGGCGCCGCTGGAATGGGGCCAGCTCCTGCTCGGCCTGGCGATCCCGTTCCTCCTGGCCGAGCATGTGCTGGGCACCACGGTGAGCGAGGCGAGCTTCGGCATCGAGCCCAGCTATGCCTATGTGCAGGCGGCGCTCTGGCTGGTCAGCCCGTGGCCCGGCATCAAGCAGGTGACGGTGCTGCTGGTGGCCTGGGTGCACGGCACCATCGGCATCTACTACTGGCTGCGCCTGAAACCCTGGTTCCACCGTGCCGCCCCCTATCTGCTGGCCGCTGCGGTGCTGGTGCCGGCCCTGTCGCTGGCCGGCATCATCTCCACCGCCATCGAGGTGATGGCGCTGGCCCGGCAGCCCGGCTGGATCGGCGCCTTGCTGCGCTCGGTCCACTTCGACCCGGAAGCGGCGGAGTTCGTGGCGGAGGGCGAGTTGACCGCCCAGATCGCCTTCGTGGTGCTGGTGGCGGGCACGGTGGCGGCCCGCGCGGTGCGCCAGGCGCTGGTGGCGCGCAGCCAGCGGCCGATGCTGCGCTACCCGGGCGGCCGCAAGGTGCCCATCCAGCCCGGCGCCAGCGTGCTGGAAATCAGCCGCAGCGAAGGCATCGCCCATGCCTCGGTGTGTGGCGGCCGCGGCCGCTGCTCCACCTGCCGGGTGCGCGTGTCCGCCGGGGCGGAGCATCTGCCGCCGCCCGATACCCAGGAAACCCGCGTGCTGGCCCGCATCGGCGCCCCGCCGGATGTGCGGCTGGCCTGCCAGATCCGCCCCACCCGATCGCTGGAGGTGGTGCCGCTGCTGCCGGCATCGGCCACCGCGGAGGCCGGGTTCCGGCGGCCCGCCTATCTGGCCGGCCAGGAGCGCGAGCTGGCGGTGATGTTCACCGATCTGCGCGGCTTCACCCAGTTGTCCGACGGCCGCCTGCCGTTCGACGTGGTGTATCTGCTGAACCGCTACTTCGCCGCCATGGGCGGGGCGGTGGAGCAGGCGGGCGGGCGCGTCGACAAGTTCATCGGCGACGGCGTGATGGCGCTGTTCGGGCTGACAGACCCACCGGAGGAAGCCTGCCGCCAGGCGTTGGCGGCGGCGCGCACCATGGGGGCGGCGCTGGACATGCTGAACCGCGACATGGCCAACGACCTGCCGGCGCCCTTGCGCATGGGCATCGGCATCCATGCCGGGCCGGTGATCGTGGGCGAGATGGGCCACGGCCTGGCCAAGCAGCTCACCGCCATCGGCGATACGGTGAACATCGCCAGCCGGCTGGAGGGACTGTGCAAGACGCTGGGGGTAGCGATGGTGGTGTCGGACCACGTGGCCGCCGTCTCCGGTCTGCCGTTCGACGGGTTCGAACGGCGCGAGACGGAGATCCGCGGCCGCGATGCTGCCCTGGCCGTGCGCCTGGTGGGCGACCCGCGGGAGCTGCCGCAGGTGTGATGCGGCGGGCTCCCGGCGGGCCGATGGGCGTCCTCTCTTCAGTCTGCGCCGGCCTGACGGCTGGAACCGCCCGGACCGGCGGTCAATACGGCGTTATGCGGCCTTGGACGTCGTCGTCTCCGCTGTCGCCGTGGCGGCCGGCTTGGCGGCCGGTTTGGCGATCGTGCCCAGCGGCAGCACGGTGTGCCCGTACACCTCGTTCAGCACCTGGGCCAGACCGGCATAGATGGCCGAAGCCCCGCACAGGATGCCTTCATACCCGGTGATGGTGCCGATCACGGCACTGCCGGTGATGTCGCGCAGCGCCAGCAGGAAGAACAGGGCCGTCAGCAGCCCGAACACGGCCTGCAAGGCGCGGCTGATCCTCAAGGTGCCGACGAACAGGGCAGCGGTGAACAGCCCCCACATGATGAAGTAGGCCGGCATTTCCGCGGCCCCCGGCGCCTCGCCCAGGCCCAGCGTCGGGAACACCAGGATGCCGGTGAGCGACAGCCAGAAGAACCCGTAGGACACGAAGGCGGTGGTGCCGAAGGTGTTGCCCTTCTGCCATTCCATGATGCCGGCGATGATCTGGGCCAGCCCGCCGTAGAAGATGCCCATGCCGAGGATCATGGCCCCCAGCGTGAACCAGCCGGCGTTGTGCATGTTCAGCAGCACCGTGGTGAGGCCGAAGGCCAGCAAGCCCAGGGGGGCCGGGTTGGCGGTGTGGTCCTTCAGGTCCACATCCATGGCCTCGTCGACCACGGCCAGCCGTACCGGTTCGGTTTCTGGGGATTGGCGAGGAAGTTCGACGACGTTCATGGCACGTCCTCCTCTCGACCGCCGACCCGGATGCCTGGGGTCTGCTCAAGGAGCCTGCCGGAGCGCTGCCGGCATGCGGGCCGGTCGCCAGTGCGCAGTTGCGCTCATCTGCATGTTGCGCTGCGTGTGTGGCAGAACAAGGACTTGGCCGCGCGTTTGTTGCGATGCAGCAGTGCGGAGAAAGGGCTTCGGGGCGGCCGGGGCAGGGGAGGGAAATTTCCCTCTCAAACGATGCTTGACTCTGCGAATGATTATCATTTACATCCTATCCCCAGGCGTCGCCTTGTCCGCGCAACGCCTTCCGCGGGTCCGGGGATAGTTGTCCGGGTCCCTTGGATACCGCGGGAACCGTACCCTCTCCCGGGGTCGGGGCCGGCCGTTCCCGCGACGGTCGGCCCCATTCGGTTTGGGGCTACCTGTCGCCGAGAGGTGCCGTCATGACGGCATGACGGCAGACAGTGAACGAGCCGCCGCAGCCCAGCCATCGGCCGGATATCCGTTGATTGACAATGGGTTGAACGACCGGCGCAGCAGGCCGGAACGCAGACCCGTCCGCCGGTCAGCCGTCCAGCAATCCTTCCAGCACGCCGCGGGACTCCAGGTCGGCGAACTTGCCGTCGCCCGCCAGGCGGCCGGCCTTCAGCACGATCACCTGGTCGAAGTTGCGCGCCATGTCCGCCCGGTGCGGCGCCCAGACCAGCCCGCGCCCGGCCATGGCCTCCTCCACCGCCGCATGCACCCGGTCCTGGGAGGCGCGGTCCAGCAGCGAGGTGGCGTTGTCCAGGATCAGCACCTCCGGGCGCTTCATCAGGGCGCGGCCCAGCGACAGCTTCTGGCGTTGCAGCGGGTTCAGCCGGCCGCCGCCGATGCCCACCGGATCGTCCAGCCCCACCGCCATGATGGGCCGGCGCAGCCCGCTTTCCTCCACCACAGAGACGATCAGCGCCTGCACCTTGTCCCAGGCGTTGGAGCGGCCGTAGCGCACCTTCCCGAACAGCAGGTTGTCCTGGATGGTGGCGGTGGCGGTGTAGCGCTCGGCATCGAACAGCGAGACCGAGGCGCTGAGGGCCGGCGGCAGGTCGCGGGCGAACACCGCACGGGCTTCCAGCAGGCGGGCCTGCAACTCCGGGCCGATCAGGTCCAGGCGGTGGCGGCTGACGACCAGCGCGAAGGGGATCGACATCAGCAGCCGCTTGTCGGCCTCCGGCAGGCTGTCCACCCCGTCGCGCTGGGCGGCGGCGACGATGGGCTGGTAGGCCGGCAGATCGTCCGAGGCGATGAAGCTGTACTGGTCGAAGAAGGGATGGCCGGGCGGCAGATCGGCGAACAGCTCGATGATGGTGGACGCCGCTGCCAGGCCGATCTTCAGGAAATCTTCCGTCAGCCCGGTGGTGTCCAGCACATGGCGCATGTGGGGGTGGCCGGCCAGATCGGTGCCGGCGAATTCCGGGCCCACCGGCGTGCCGAAGATCACGTTTTCCGCCACCGAAGCGCTTTCGTTGTAGCGGCTGCGGTCGAACAGCTCGACGAGGTCGGCCAGGTTGGGATCGGCCAGGCGGTCGCGCATGCGGTGGCGCGCCTCCAGCACGCCGTCCGCCAGCTCGGGGCTGGTGGCCGGATCGATGGTGCCGTTGAGGCCGATGCGGAACACGTCCTGACCCAGGTCCACCTGTTCCACCACCGCCAGGGCCTGGGCTTGCAGATCCTCCGGCCCCGCGGCACCGACGGCGGCGTAGTCGATCCAGTCGGCTTCGTAGTCCAGGTCCATGTTGCCGGTCAGCCGGGCATTGATGATGCGCCGCTGCTGCTGGGCCTGCAGCACCTCGTCGATCTCCTGCAGCGTCGCCGGCCGGCGCTGCAGGGCGTAGTAGAGGTTTTCGCGCCAGCTTCCGGTGAACACGATGCCCGCCGGGCCGACATAGGCGAAGCGCCGCCCGGTGATCGATTCGGCCAGTTCCGCCAGGTCGTACTCGCCCAGCCGCACCCGGCCGCTGGTGGGCAGCAGCAGGCGGGCGATGATCTGCATGAACTCGCTGCGCCCGGAGGAGCCGTCGCCCAGCACCGCGGTGGTGCGGGTGAGGTCGAGCGTCACCGTCACCCCGTCGAGCACGGCGTGGCCGATGTCGTCCATCAAGGTTACCGATGCCAGCGACAGGCGCGGCGGCAGCGGCCCCTCCAGGTCGACATCGGCGATCACCTGGTTGGCGTCCTGGATGTCGGACGGCATGAACTGCTCGACCACCTGCTCGTATTTGATCCGCACGTCCTCCACCTGCTGGTAGTAGTTCAGCAGTTCGCGCCACGGCCCGGACAGGTCCTTGTAGGCGGCCAGCACCGCCACCAGCGCGCCAAAGCTCAGCTCGCCCGTGATGACGAAATAGCCGCCGATGGAGTAGAAGAAGAACGGCGTGAGCTGGTTGAGGAAGTTATTGAGAAACTTGATGAAAAACTTGCGCCGGTAGATTTCCAGGCGGATGTCGTAGAGCCCGCCGAGGCGGTAGGAAATTTCCGCCAGATGGCGCGGGGCGGTGCCGTGGGCGTGGATGTCCTGGATGCCGCTGGCGGTTTCGCCCACCCGGTCGGCCACCTGGCGGATGGTGCGCACGCGGCGCTTGCCGAGCTGGTTCACATGGTATTGCAGCTTGGGGATCACCCAGGCCTGCACCGGGTAGAGGGCGATGGCCGCAGCACCCAGGAACACGTCCTGCACGAAGATGAACGCCAGGTAGACCAGCAGCGTGCCGCCCTGGAACACCGGCAAGGCGAAGGCATCGCCGCCGAAGCCGCCGATGGGCTCCACCTCGCCGGTGATGATGGGGATCAGCTCGTTCTGCGACACCCGGCGGAAATGCGGCAGGCGGAAGCGCAGGATGCGGAAGTAGAGGTCGTGGCGCAGCCGCCGGAGCAGCCGCTCGCCGACGATGCCGCGGTAGACGTTGATGTAATACTTGAACGCCCCGTTCAGGCAGACCAGCCCCAGGAAGATGCCCGACAGCACCATCAGGTAGGTGATCTGCCCGAATTCCAGCCCCAGGACGCTGACCGGGAAGTCCGTCGCCTCGCCGCCGATCGCCTCGTCGACGATGATCGCCGGCAGATCGAGCGAGTAGTAGAGGAACGGGAAGGACCCGACGGTGGCCAGCGCTATGACGACTTGCTGGCGCTTGGAGTAGTGCCAGATGAAACTGAAGATATTGCGGTCCAAGGGCCGACCCCGTGTGCGCGGCGCCGGACCCGCCGAGCACGGCCGGTCACCGAAGGAACGTGCAGAACTCTAGCGGCGCCGGCCACCGGTCCGGTCTCCGCCCCCGCCGCCGCAGCGATGCGGGCTTCCGGGCAGGAACCGGTGCAGGCCGCAGCAGGATATCGTGATCGTGCCCTGCGGCATACTGCCCGTTGGCCGCCGGGCAGCGGCCGCCCACAGCACCCGCCGGCAGCTCAGTCGGCGGCTCAGTCCGCGGTCGAGGGGACCGGCGTGATCAGCCCGAGGGCCGCCCCGAGGGGGTCGGCCAGCACGGCGATGCGGCCGATGGTGGGAATGTCGAACGCCGGCGCCAGCACCTGGCCGCCCGCGTCCACCGCCTTGGCCACCGCGGCATCCACATCGGGCACGCTGACATAGCTCAGCCAATGGGAGGGAATGCCCTCCCACTGCGGGCCTTCCATCGCCAGCATGCCGGCCACTTCGCCGTCGCCGTTGCTGTACAGGTGGTATTCGCCCTGGCCCATGGGACTGGGAATGGTCTTGCAGGTCCAGCCCAGAGCTGCGGCATAGAACGCCGCTGCTGCACCCGGATCCGGAGTTGCCAGCTCGGTCCAGACGATGCGTCCCGTGTTCGCCATCTCCGCCTCCCTTCCGGTGTGCCCGGCCCGGTGTACCCGGCCCGGTGTGCCCGGCCCAGTGTGCCTGGATTGCCCGGCGCCCATGGGGACAGGTTTGCCGGCCCGCTTCAACTCATTTTCACGTGTGGACACGGGCGCTTTAAGCCGCCGCCAGCGCTTCCGCCGGGGCGATTCGGGCAGGAGCACAACCATGGCGTCAACGCATCGCCGGCCGCAACAAATCGCCGCGCTGCGCCAAATGGTTGATCAATTATGACGCCGCCGGCCCGGCGCTAATCTGATCTTAACCAGTTGGCCCCGATTCCTACGGGCGTGCGGCGACACAGCGGCACCCACAAAAAATCGCGCAACGACAAAGCCCGGGACGGCGACGCCATGCAGGATCCGCAACCGACCGCCGACGCCACTTCGCTTGCCGAACAGACGCGTGAGGTTGCGCTGCGGTGGTTCCACGCCCAGTCGACCGGCGACGTCCAGACCATGATGGCGTGCCTCGACCCGGACATCGAGTTCATCAACTATTCGGTGGTCCCCGGATACAACGACGCGATGCCGTGGATCGGCACCTTCAAGGGGTTCGATGCCACCGTCGCCTCCTTCAAGGTGTTCATCGACACCTGCGAGCCGATGCACGAAGAGCTGCTGATGCTGGTGTGCGAAGGCGACCAGGCGGCCGGCCGGGTGCATGAAATCTCCCGCGTGCGCGCCACCAACCAGACCTTCGAGATCGAGTTCGTGCAGTGGATGACGATCCGCAAGGGCCGCATCGTCCGCTGGAAATCCTACACAGACCCATCCCCGATCCTGAGAGCCATCCGCGGCGACAACCCGGCATCAGCTTAGAGGGGAGGGCCGCAGCATGGCCGCTTCGTTCGACGTTCGCGACCGTCTGAAGCACTGGCTCGACGCCATGATGAGCGGCGACGGGGCCACCGTGATGGGCGGCCTGGCCGAGGATGTCACCTTCACCTCGCCGATCTACTACCGGCCGGACTCCATCCTGCCGGTGCCCGGTACGGCCACCGGCAAGGCCGATATCGCCGCCACCTTCGCCGCCCGCGAGCGGCTGGTGGAAACCCTGTCGGTCGACCTGCGCGCCTATGGCGGCGACGGGCTCAACGGCTGGGCGCTGGTGGCAGCAAGGGAACGCCACAAGCCGTCCGGCCACGAATACGCCATCGAAACCGCGGTGCATTTCACCTTCGGCGAGGATGGGCTGATCCACCACTGGCAGTCCTATTTCGATCCGTCGCCGCAGATCGCCGCCTTCCGCAGCCATCTCGACACCGCCCTGGTGGACGCCCTGTGGGCGCGCGATGGGGCCACGGTGCGCGAATGCCTGCGCGTCGGCGCCGATGCCAATGCCCGCGACCCCGCCAACGGCCTGACGGCGCTGATGGTGGCCTGCGGCTGCGGGCTGGACGATCTGGCCGCCCTGCTGCTGGAGCACGGGGCCGACCCCTTCGCCAAGGACAGCCGGGCCGGCGCCTCGGCCATCCACAAGGCCTGCCAGGCCGGCTCGCTGGCCTGCGCCAAGCTGCTGATCGAAGCCGGCGTGCCGGTGGACGAGCCGGCCACCTCCACCGGGCATACGCCGCTGATCGAGGCCATCTGGTTCAAGCGGCCGGACATCGCCGGCTACCTGCTGGACCACGGCGCCGGGCTGCACGTGACCACCCACTACGGGTTCAGCCTGCTCGACCACATGAATTACGCGCTCAACGTCAACCAGATCCACACCGAGCTGCTGCAGCAGGCGGCCGGGCTGGTGCGGGCGCGCGAGGCCAAGGACCAGGCGGCGGTGGCCGCCCAGGTGCTGATGGCCGCCGTGGTGGCTGGCGACCTGGACAAGGTGAAAGCCCTGCTGGCGGCGGGTGCTGCGGTGGACCAGCGCACGCCCGTGCTCAACGGCTTCAACGACGACCACACGCCGCTGCTGGTGGCCTGCCGCGACGGCCACGGCGCCATCGCCGAGGTGCTGCTGGCGGCCGGGGCCGACGTCAACGCCATCGAGCCCACCTTCGGCGCGGTGCCGCTCCACAAGGCCACCTACAACGGCCACACCGATATCGCCGCCCTGCTCGCCCGCCAGCCCGGCGTGAACCTGGATTTCCAGGGGCCCAGCAACGGCTACACGCCGCTGCACGACGCCATTTGGCACGGCTTCGATGCCTGCGCGCGGGTGCTGGTGGAGGCCGGCGCCCGCCTCGACCTGCTGGGCCACGACGGCAAGACGCCGCTGGACCTGGCCCGCGAGACGTTCGGTGACGGCCACGCCATCACCGACCTGATCCGCGACCGTGCCGCCACCAGCTAGGGAAGCGCCCGATGCTCTACTTCAGCCGCATGCTCTGGAAGCTCGATGGCATGAGCTTCGACTCGCTGTGGAAGCTGGAAGGCAAGGAAGCCGATGCGGCGGAAGACAGCATCCGCAACGGCATCGTCTCCCACCTCTACAAGCTGTGCGCCCAGCCCTGCGTCATCTCCGTCGGCAACACCACCCGGCTGGAGGACTTCGACCTCTACGCCGAAGGCATCCTGCCGATGCGCGAGCACCTGACCTTCGATGAGGTGTGGGCGCTGGAGGAGGGCTTCTGCATCGACGTGTTCCCCTATCTGGAACAGCGCCGGGTGGAGATGGCCGAAAAGCCGCGGCTGCTGCACCTGATGCAGGTGGCCTGGGATCCGCGCTCCCACCGCATGGAGGAAGTGTGGCCGCGCCTGGTGGGCGAGCTGGGCTCGCTGCATGAACCGCGGGTGATGGCGGTGTACCGGGTGGCCGGCCAGCAGCGCGCGCTGATCTTCGTCGATGTGGTGGACGCCGCCGGGCTCAACGCCATCGCCCACCTGCCCAGCCTGGCCGGGGCGGAGGTGGAGAAGGTGGAGGGCCTGCGCGACTACATCGGCTTCGCCCAGGATGTCCGGCGCGGCTACAAGCCGCCCGATCCGCCGCCGTCGGGCCAATAGGACGGAGAGCGGAAGCGTGAGCGGCTTCTCCCCCATCGTCCACCGCCGCACGTCGGACGCCATGGCGCTGATCGTCAATCTCTACATCGTGGAGACGGCGGAAGCCCTGGTGCTGGTGGACGGCGCCATTTCCCGCAGCTTTGCCGCGGGCGTGCGGGCGGAGATCGCCGGCATGGGCAAGCCGCTGGCCGCCGCCCTGCTCACCCACGGCCATCCCGACCACTATCTGGGGATCGGCGACATCCTGCGGGACAACGCCGTGCCGATCTACGCCCGCCCCGGGGCCGCCGCACAGGTGGCCCTGCGCGACCGCACCGAACGGGCGGGCATGCAAATGGCCTTCGGCGACGACTTTCCCGCCCACACCCGCCAGCCCGACCGCCTGGTCGAAGCCGGGGCGGTGCTGACGCTCGGCGGGCTCGCCTTCGAGCTGGCCGACTACGGGCCGGCGGAAAGCGACAGCGACGGCACCTGGACCATCCATGACGCCGCCACCGGCATCGAGCACGTGTTCTGCGGCGACCTGATCTACAACCACATGCACCTGTTCCTGCAGGACGGGCACGCCGAGGCGTGGCTGGCGGCGCTGGACCGCCTGGCCGCCGCCCACCCGCCGGGCACCCGTTTCTACCCCGGCCATGGCGAGCCCTGCGGCCACGAGCTGCTGCATTGGAACCGCGCCTACATCCACATGTACCTGGAAACGCTGGGCACCCTGCTGGGGCCGGCGGCAGACCTGGACGATGCCGGCAAGGCCACCCTGGTGGCGACGATCCGGTCCTTCCTGCCGTCCAACGACCTGATCCAGCTCGCCCAATTCAAGCTCGACGAAACCATCCACCACCTCGGCGCCGCCGCGCGCCGGGCCGTGGCCGAAACGCAAACGGGGAGCGCCGCCGTGGCAAGCACGGCGGTGAAGAGCATCGCATGAGCAAGATCCTGGTGATCGCGTCCAACTACGGGCTGTGGGCAGAGGAACTGCAAGCGCCCTGGGATGCCCTGAAGGCCGCCGGCCACGAGCTGACGCTGGCCACCTTCCTCGGCAAGACGCCCTTGCCGTTCCACGGCAGCATGGATCCCGACTTCATCGATCCCATGCTCAACATCCCGATGAACCCGCCGGCCCTGCTGAAGCGGGTGAACGAGATCCTCGACACCGGGGAGTGGGACACCACGCTGAAGGTCGCCGACGCCAGGATGGACGACTACGACCACCTGGTGCTGGTGGGCGGCCCCGGTGCGGCGGTGGACATGGCCGGCAACATCAACATCCACAGCCTGGTGGTGGATGCGGTGAAGGCGGGCAAGACGGTGGGGGCGCTGTGCTACGCCGTCGGCTGCCTGGTGTTCGCCCGCGATCCCGACAACGGCTTCAAGTCGGTCATCCACGGCAAAACCGTCACCGCCCATCCCCATGCCTGGGATTTCACGGTGGACGTGGTCTACGACGTGGTGCGCGCCACCCGCGACAACCCGGACATGAAGCTGCGCACCACCGGCTTCCTGTTCCCGCTCCAGCACATCACCGAAGACGCCGTGGGGCCGAACGGCAAGGTGATCTCCGACGAAACGGCCAACCGCAACAAGCCCTGCCTCGCCTACGACCCGCCCTTCGTCACCGCGCTGTCGGTGGAAAGCTGCGTGGCCTTCGGCGCCAAGCTCGTGGAGGTGCTCGGCCAATGATCCATCAGCACATCTTCGCCAGTCCCAAGCCGGGCCTCACCGAAGCTCAGTTCCAGGACTACTGGCTGAACGTCCACGCCGTGAACTTCGCCAGCAAGATCAAGCAGATCAAGAAGTACAAGATCGACACGCGGATCGCCTTCAGCCTCGATCCCAAGCCGATCTGGAACGGCGTGGCGGAGATCTGGCTGAGGAACGAGGAAGAGCAGCTCGCCTCGATGCAGTCGCCGGAATTCATCGACGGCGCCCGGCGCGACGAACCCAACTGGGCGGCCTTCTGGAACACGCTCGGGCTCGACTGCGAAACCGCCACGGTGGCCGACGGCTTCGCTGGGGCGGAACCGCCGGCCGACGGCGTGAAGCTGCTGGTGCTCTACCGCCGGGCCATGGGGCTGACGGTGGCCGAATACCGCACCCGCCACCGCGAGGGGCTGGCGGTGGAAGCCGCCAAGCTGCCGGCGGTGCAGCGCTGCGACCTGGCGTTCACGCGCGACGGCCTCTACGCGGTCGGCGAAGCGCGCTTCGACGGCGTCGGTCACTACTGGTTCGAAAGCGTCGCGGCGGCGGAAGCCACCCTGTCGGGGGCGGACCGGCACCTGCTGCTGCCGGACGACACAGCGTTAATCGATCCGCAGCAGATCTTCTTCATGTTGACCCGCGAGCACTGGGTGATCGGACCGGACGCGCGGGATTGACCATGACGAGGTAGGGCGGCACCGGCCCGCACCCCCACCCGGCCGTCCAACCCATTGTAAAATATTGGGTGGTCGGGTGGGGGAGCGGGCTGGGGCAGAAGGAACAGCGGTGCATACCGCTCTAGCTGGCGGCGGTTCGGGCAACAGGCGCCGGGCCGCGGTGACAATCGAGAGAGGGCACAGCCATGGCGACCAGGCGCATCCTTGCCGTGATGTCGGAGTTTGGCTACTGGGGGATCGAGCTGGTGGGGCCGTTGCGCAAGCTGCAGGCCGCCGGCTACGCCTTCGATTTCGTAACGCCGAAGGGCACGCGGGCACCCTGCCTGCCGCCCAGCCGCGACGACACCTATGTGGACCCGCCGCTGGGCGTGTGCGTCACCACGCCGGGCGACAAGGCGATGGTGGATGCCTTCGAGGCGACCGACGCGCTCGACTCCACCTTGAACCTGTCTGAGATGTTCCCGGAGCGGCCGTACTATTCGGCCCCGGATTTCCTGCGCAAGCTGGAAGCCTATTACCTCGCCCGCATCGCCGCGCAGAAGAAGGCGGTGGCGGCCTACGACTCCGTCCTCCTGGTGGGCGGCAGCGGCCCCATCATCGACATGGTGAACAACCAGCGGGTCCACGACCTGATCTTAGGCTTCCACGCCGCCGGCAAGCCCATCGGTGCCATCTGCTACGGCGTTGCCACCCTGGTGTTCGCCCGCGACTTCAACGAGCGGCGGCCGATCATCCGCGGCAAGCACATCACCGGCCACTGCATCGAATACGACTACCACGACGGCACCGGCTTCGTGGGCACCGACCTCAACATCGGGCCGCCGCCCTACTGCCTGGAATACATGCTGACGGACGCGGTGGGGCCGGAGGGCCAGTACCACGGCAACTTCGGCAAGCCGACCTCGGTGATCGTCGACTACCCCTTCATCACCGCCCGCTCGCTCCAGTGCAGCCACGAGTTCGGCGACCGCTTCGTCGATGTGCTGAAGCACGACCTGAAGCGATCCGGCTGGTAAGCGGCCACACCGGGGGGAGGGGCCGAATATGGGTGAAACCGGGCACTACGCCGTCCTCGATCAGCTCATCGCCGACGGGGTAACGCACATCTTCGGCAACCCCGGCACGGTGGAGCAGGGGCTGCTGGACGCCATGATGGACCGGCCGGCGCTCAGCTACGTGCTCACCTTGCAGGAGAGCGTGGCGATCTACGCCGCCGATGCCTATGCAAGGGCGACCGGCGGGCTGGCGGTGGCGCAGATCCACTCCAGCCCCGGGCTGGGCAACGCCATCGGCGCGCTCTATCAGGCCCATCGCGGCCACAGCCCCATCCTGGTGTTCGGCGGCGATGCCGGCATCCGCTACCAGGCGATGGACGCCCAGATGGCGGCCGACCTGGTGGGCATGGCGCGGCCCGTCACCAAGTGGGCGACCATGGTGATGGACCCGTCCTCGCTGCTCAGGGTGCTGCGGCGGGCCATCAAGGTGGCGCTCACGCCGCCCTGCGGGCCGGTCTATGTCTGCCTGCCCCAGGACATCCTGGACGCCGAGGCGCGCGAGCCGGTGGTGCCCACCAGCCTGCCCAACACGCGCGCGCTGCCCGATCCCGACCTTCTGGACCGGGCGGCGCTGGCCCTGGCGGCGGCCAAGCGGCCCACGCTCTATGTCGGCGACGGGGTGGCGCGCTCCGGGGCCCAGGCAGCACTGGCGCGGGTGGCGGAAATGCTGGGGGCCGATGTCTGGGGGGTGGACAGCGGCGAGGTCAATCTCAGCTACGCCCATCCCCTGTGGCGCGGCCAGACCGGCCACATGTTCGGCAGCCACAGCCTGCCCATCACCTCCTCGGGCGACGTCAACCTGGTGGTCGGCACCTACATGGTGCCGGAGGTGTTCCCCGAGTTGGGCAGCATCTACGCGCCCGGTGCCACCACCATCCATATCGACCTGGACGCCGACGCCATCGCCAAGAACCACCCGGTGGATATCGGCCTGCTGGCCGACCCCAAGGTGGCGCTGGAAGCCTTGGCCGGCCGCCTTGAGGTGCGGCTGACGGGCGACGGCCGGTCCGCCGCCGGCGAACGCCTGGCGGAAGCGGCGGCGGTGAAGGAAAAGGCCCAGGCGCAGGTACGCGCAACGGCCGCCGGCAGCGGCGGGGCAGCACTCACCTTCGCCCAGGTGGCCGCCGAACTGGTCCCGCGGCTGCCCGCCGACGCTTTGGTGTTCGACGAGGCGCTGACCAACAGCCCGGCGCTGACGGGCTTCCTGCAACCGGCCGGCCCCGGCGGCTTCTACCAGACGCGCGGCGGTTCGCTCGGCACCGGGCTTGCCGGCGGGCTCGGCCTGCAGGCGGCGGCACCGGGCAAGACGGTGCTGGCCGTGTCCGGCGACGGCGGGGCGATGTACGTGATCCAGGCCCTGTGGTCGGCGGTGCGCCACGCCCTGCCGATCAAATACGTGGTCTGCAACAACCGCTCCTACCGGCTGCTCCAGGCCAATATCAGCGAGTTCTGGAGCGAGCGGGCCATCGCCGGCCGCGGCTTCCCCATCCCGTTCGACCTCTCCACCCCGGCGCTCGATTTCGCCCAGACGGCGCGGTCCATGGGCGTGGCGGCGGCCCGGGTGGAAACGGCCGAACAGATCGTGCCGGCGGTGGAAGCCGCCCTGGCCCATGACGGGCCGTTCCTGCTGGACGTGGTGCTGGAGGCCGACGTGCATCCAGAGCTGGTCGGCGTCAGGTGCGGCCAATGAGCGGCGAGTTTCGCCCCCTTCCCCCCATGCCGGAGAAGTGCCGATGACGCGCGCGCCCAAACCCAAAAGCTCCAAGACCAACGGCTTCGCCACCCGGCCCGGCAGCGCCCACCCGCTGGGAGCCACCGCGGCCAAGGATGGCGTGAACTTCTCCGTCTTCTCCCAATACGCCACCTGCGTGGAACTGCTGTTGTTCGACGGCCCGGAGGCCGCCGAGCCGAGCCAGGTGATCGCGCTGACGGCGAATGCCAACCGCACCTTCCACTTCTGGCACGTGTTCGTGGTGGGGGCGCAGCCCGGCCAGCACTACGCCTACCGGGTGGACGGCCCCTGGCGGCCGGAGGACGGCCACCGCTTCGACCGCTCCAAGGTGCTGATCGACCCCTACGCCTTCGGCAACAGCACCGCATTGTGGAAGCGCGGCGATGCCTGCGGGCATGGCGACAACGTCGCCACCGCCATGCGCTCCGTCGTCATCGACGCGAATGCCTATGACTGGGCGGGCGACCAGCCGCTGAAGCGGCCGATCAACGAAACCATCATCTACGAGATGCATGTGGGCGGGTTCACCCGCTCAGCCAGTTCCGGCGTCGGCGCACCCGGCAGCTTCCGCGGCGTGATCGAGAAGATCCCCTACCTGAAGGAGCTGGGGGTGACCGCGGTGGAACTGCTGCCGGTGTTCCAGTTCGACGACAGCGAGGCGCGCATCGTCGACGGCCGCCGCCTCACCAACTACTGGGGCTATTCCACCATGGCGTATTTCGCGCCCCATCCGGGGTACTGCGAACGCCCGGACTTCGGCGCCCATCTCGATGAATTCCGCGACATGGTGAAGGCGCTGCACGCCGCCGGCATCGAAGTGTTCCTCGACGTTGTCTTCAATCACACCGATGAAGGCAACCATATGGGGCCGACCTTCGCCTTCAAGGGCTTCGACAACTCGGTCTATTACTACCTCGTGCAGGGCGACAAGGAATATTACTACGACTATACCGGCTGCGGTAACACCTTCAACTGCAACCACCCGATCGGCTCCAAACTCATCGTCGACTGCCTGAAATTCTGGGTGGAGGACATGCACGTCGACGGCTTCCGCTTCGACGAGGGCTCGGTGCTCTCGCGCGGCCCGGACGGGGCGCCGATGGAATACCCGCCGGTGCTGTGGAACATCGAGCTGGACGAGGTGCTGGCCGATACCAAGGTGGTGGCCGAAGCGTGGGATGCCGCCGGGCTCTACCAGATCGGCCACTTCCCCGGCTTCCGCTGGGGCGAATGGAACGGCCGCTATCGCGACGACCTGCGCCGCTTCGTGAAGGGCGATCCGGGGATCATCGGCGCGGTGGCCAGCCGCATTTCCGGCAGTGCCGACCTCTACCAGTGGAGCGGCCACCAGCCGGTCAACTCCGTCAACTTCATCACCGCCCATGACGGCTTCACGCTGAACGACCTGGTCTCCTACGACGGCAAGCACAACGACGCCAACGGCGAGGGCAACCGCGACGGCATCGACGACAATCTGTCGTGGAACTGCGGCTGGGAGGGCGCCACCGACGACGCCGGCATCGAACGCCTGCGCGCCCAGCAGATCCGCAACTTCGCAGCCCTGCTGCTGGTCTCCCAGGGCGTGCCGATGATGGTGATGGGCGACGAGGTGCGTCGCACCCAGGCCGGCAACAACAACACCTATTGCCAGGACAACCCGATCGGCTGGTTCGATTGGGATCTCGTTGAAAAGAACGCCGATCTGTTCCGCTTCTGGAAGCACATGATCGGTTTCCGCCGCCGCCATCCGGCCGTGCACCGCTCGCGCTACTTCACCGGGGCGGTCAACGAGCGCGGGCTGCCGGACATCACCTGGCACGGCACCGAACTGGGCCAGCCCAACTGGGACGACGGGGCGGCCCGGGTGGTCGGCTTCACGCTGGGCGGGTTCGACGGCGAGGCGGACATCCACGTGATGGCCAACATGTACTGGGAGCCGCTGGCCATGGCGGTGCCCGAGGTGGCGGGCCGGCACTGGGTCCGCGCCGTCGATACCGCACGGGTTGCACCCGACGACATCCGCGAAGAGGGCAACGAAGAGCCCGTCTCGGGCACCCACTACACCGTCGGCGGCCGCAGCGTCGTCGTGCTGGTTTCCAAATAGCCGCCACGCGGTCGGGGCACCGCAACCGGCATCAAAGAGAAGGGGACTGGGGATGAACGCATTGGATTTCACGTTTTCCGACCTCGTGGCCGGCTACGTGACCGGATACGACCAGGCAGCCGACAGCTTCACGCTGGAAACCAGCGATGGCCGGCCCTACCAGGTGGGGCTGACCCCCAACACCTATGCCGAGGTGATCCGCAACCTCGGCGAAGGCTTCAAGAACGCTTCGGACCAGATGCGCGAGATGCTGGTGCCCGGCCGCTTCGTGTTCGCCTACGGCATCTTCTATCCCGATGGGCCGGGCGGCAGCGTGCAGTTCGATGCCAAGCACCTGGTGTTCGCCGGCCGCACGGAGAGTGCGTATGAGTTCGAGCGCCCGGACTGGTGGGTGCACCAGATCGACCAGCTCGCCACCTTCTACGTGGAAGCGGAATTCGGCGACGAGGTGATCGACTATCGCGGCTACCGCACCGCCCTGACGATGACCGGCCAGCGCCAGAAGTCCGGCCGCCAGGAAACCGACACCATCTCCCGCCTCGTCT
>JAGQRL010000407.1 GCA_020425485.1 Rhodospirillaceae bacterium | reverse complement strand
AAGGTGGACTTGCCGCAGCCGGACGGCCCCACCACCGAAACAATCTCGCCCTCGGCCACCGACAGCGACACCTCGTCCAGCGCCACCACCGAGCCGTAGCGATGGCCGATGCCGACAAGCGCCAGTGCTGCGGTGTCCGGGCCGCCGGCAGCCTTGGGCCGCCCCGGTGCGGCGGTACGGACCGCCTGGCTGGCATCAACTGCGCTGTGCACGCGCGTCTCTCCTCATGCGTCGTCGTCGCCGCCGTCGAACAGGTCGCCCTCCGGGTTGGGATCGTTGGTCGGCAGCGTCGGCCGATCGATCTCCCCGTCGCCGTCGTCGACCATGCCGCCGGGCAGCGTGGTGAGCAGCGGCCGGGAGTCCAGCAGGCCGGCCGCCTTCATCTCCTCCACTCCGGGCAGGTCGTCCAGGCTATCGAGGCTGAAATGGTCGAGGAAGCCCGGCGTCGTCACCCAGGTCTGCGGCCGCCCCGGCGTCTGCCGGCGCCGCCCCGGCTTCACCCAGCCGGCTTCCAAGAGCGCATCCAGCGTGCCGCGGCTGGTGGACACGCCGCGGATCGCCTCGATCTCCGCCCGGCTGACCGGCTGATGATAGGCGATGATCGCCAGCGTCTCCAAGGCGGCGCGGGTCATCCGGCGCGGCCGCAGCGCATCCAGGCGCATGCGGTCGGCCAGGTCCGGGGCGGTGCGGAAGGCCCAGCCGCCGGCCACCTGCACAAGCTGGATGCCGCGGCCGCGGTAGTCCGCCTCCAGCCGCTCCAGCACCGCCGCCAGGTCGGCACTTTCCGGCAGGCGCTCGCGGATGGCGCCATCGGCCAGCGGCTCGGGCGAGGCGAACAGCAGGGCTTCCACCAGCCGCGCCAGCTCGCCCAGATCGGTGGCCGGGCCGGCTTCGGCCTCGCCGTCGCCTTCGCCGTCCGGCAGCAGGTCGGCCTGATCGGTCATGCCCGGCGCTCCACCGGCTTCACGTAGATCTCTTCAAACAACCGATCCTGGCGCAACTGTGCCGCCCCGCTCTTCACCAGTTCCAGCGAGGCGGCGAATGTGGAGGCAAGGGCGGAGCGCGCCACCAGCGGATCGGCATCCGGTTCCGGCAGGAAATGCGCCAGCTCTGTCCAGTCGACGGTGGTGCCGAGCAGGGCGCGCAGCCGCTCCAGGGCATCTTCCACCGAGTGCACGCGGGAAGCTTCGATGCGCAGGTGGTGGGCACGCCGGTCGGTACGCCGGCGGATGTCGGCATAGGATTGCAGCAGCTCGAACAGCGAAGCTTCGTAGACCGGGCGCGGCGTGCCGCCCAACCCCTCCGGCGCGCCGCGGGCGAACACCGCGATGCCCAGGCGCGGCCGCGCCACCAGGCGTTCGGCTGCCGCCCGCACCGCTTCCAGCCGGCGCAACTGCAGGGCCAGCGCTTCGGCCATCTCCGCCGCACTGGGTTCTTCCGACGTGCGCTCGTCGGGCAGCAGCAGGCGGCTTTTCAGCAGCGCCAGCCAGGCGGCCATCACCAGATATTCGGCCGCCAGGTCCAGGCGCAGGCGGCGGGCGCGTTCGACAAAGGCGAGGTACTGTTCGGCCAAGGCCAGGATCGACACCTGCGCCAGGTCGACGCGCTGGCTGCGCGCCTGGTCCAGCAGCACGTCGATCGGCCCTTCGTAGCTGTCCAGGCGCAGCAGGAAGTCGGCGTCTTCCTCGCCATCGCCGCGCACCGGCTGGTCGAATGGATCGGCTTCCATGGCCCCTTGGCTGGCCCCTCGGCGTTGCACCAGCCTCGGTTTTAGGGCGTCGACAGGGCCGCGTCGACACGGCTCCGCAGGTCTGCGGGCGTGGCATCGAACGGCACGGCCGCCGCCAGTGCTGCCCGGCGCTGGCGTTCGGCCCTCTGCGCGCGGGTGCGCGCCGCCGCCGACAGGCTGCCGACCGCGCCCGCCACCTCCACCATTTCCGCTGCATCACCGGTGCAGTGAAGGGCGATGTCGCAGCCCGCCGCCAGGGACGCCGCGGCGCGCTGGGCCAAGGGGCCGGCCAGCGCCTGCATGGACAGATCGTCGCTCAGCAGCAAGCCATCGAAGCCGATGCGGCCGCGGATGGTCTCTCCAATCACCGTGGGCGACACGGTGGCCGCGTTCGCCGGATCGAGCGCGGTGTAGACCACATGGGCCGTCATTCCCCAGGGCTGGCCCCAGGGCTGATCGGCAAGCCCGGCAAAGGCGGCAAAATCGGTGGCGATCAGCGTGTCCAGGTCGGCATCCACCACCGGCAGGGCGTGGTGGCTGTCCTCCCGCGCCCGGCCGTGCCCCGGCAGGTGCTTGATGATGGGCAGCAGGCCGCAGCCGACCATGGTTTCGCACACCACCCGGCCGAGGCGGGCGACGAGATCGGGCGAGGCGCCGAAGGAACGGTCGCCGATGATGTCGTGGGCGCCCGGCAGGTGCAGATCGGCCACCGGCGTGGCGTCCACATCGATGCCGAGGTCGACCAGATCGAGTGCTATGGCGCCGGCCCACCAGCGCACCACCTCCGCCACCGCGTCCGCCGGCTGCCGCTGCGCCAACTCCCCCAGCGCGCCCGCCGGCCGATGGCGCGGCCAGTGCGGCGGCTTCAGGCGCTGCACGCGGCCGCCTTCCTGGTCGATCATCACCGGCAGCGCCCGGCCGGCGGCACTGCGCAGCTCGGCCACCAGCGCGCGCACCTGATCGGGGGTCTCGCAGTTGCGGGCAAACAGGATGGCGCCGAAGGGCCGCGCATCCTTCAAGAAGTCGCGCTCCCAGGCGCTCAGCCGCGGGCCGGCGCAGCCATAGATGGCCGCCTGAACGTCCGTCGGCAGGTCCGGCGCGGGCGGTTCGGGAGATGCGGTCACCGCGGACCGATCAGAGGTCGCGGACGATGCAGTCCGCCCCGCGGCCGCGCAGGGCCGAACACAGGCTGTCGGCATCGCTGCGGCTGGTGCTGGTCGCCATCACGCGGAACCAGATGCCGCGATCGCCGAGATCGACCCGCTGCACTTCCAGGTGACGGCCGGTCAGCAGGTCGGGGAAGCGATCCTGGAAGCGCGCCCATTCGGTGGCCGCCTCCAGCTCCGACGGCACGGCGACGACCTGCACGCCATGGGTCGGTGCTGCCGGTGCCGCCGGTGCCACCGGCGGCGGCGTGGCGGCGGCAACCTGCTCGACAGGCTCCTGGGCCGTCGGCAGCGGCGGCGGGGCCGGCGGGTGGGCCGGCAGGGGAATGTTGAGCGCGCCGGCATCGGCAGACGCTTCGGCCGCGGGCTCCGCCTCCGGTTCCTCGGCGGCCGCTTCGGCCACGGTTTCCGGTTCGGCCAACACGGGTTCCGCCACGTCGGCCGGCGGTTCGGCCGCGGCGACCTCGATCTCTTCCGGCGCCGCCGGCTCAGGGGCCGTTTCCGGCACCGCAGCCTCTGCCCCTTCCACCTCTTCGAGCGGGGGAACGTCCTCGACGGCATCCTCAACGGCTGCCACCGCAAGGTCGGTGCCCAGGATGGCCAGCGCCCCCGGCTCGCCTTCGCCGAGATGGCCCACCGGGCGGGCTTCTTCGGTGCTGCCCACCAGCGGCCGTGCGACTACCCGGTTGGGCGGCTGCACGAAGGCGGTGGCGCCAATGCGGTCGCGGAAATCCGGGTCGCTGTCCCAGACGACGCCGGGCGGTGCGGCAATATGCGCAGCCGAGGCAACCTGCTGTTCGCCGTTGGCGGCGGGTTCGTCGGCCGCCGCTTCGGCGCCCGCGTCCTGGCCGCCGCGCAGGATCAGCGCTTCCATGGCGGCACGCAGATCGGCGGCGACATCCTCGTCGGTCGCGGCGTCGGCGCCTTCCTCGACATCGACGGGCGCCACTTCGGGGCCGCCGATGCCGTCGCGCATGGCGGCGACCACCTCGGTCATCGGCTCCTCGGGTGCTGCCGCTTCGGCCACCGCGTCCTCGCCTTCCGGCTCCTCCACGGGGGTTTCGGTGCCTTCCAGCACCAGGCGGTTGCGATGGGGCACATCGAGCCCGCCGGGATTTTCCGGGGCGACGCGGATGGGGCTGCTGTCGGCCCAGAGCACGGGAACTTCCACCTGCTGCGGGCCGGAGGTGGAGCGGTAGACCTGCCACAGCACATAGCCGCCGCCGACGATCAGCATCATGGCGACGCCGCTGAGCAGCCAGCGCAGAACGTGGTGGCGCCGCGGCTCGTCGTCGTCGCCGTCGGCACCGTCGTCTTCGGCTTCGGCAAGGCGGGCGCGGCGCACGCGCAGATGGGCAGGCTCGACCTCCTCCTGTTCGCCACCGTAGATGGGCATGGTGTCGAACCGTCGGTCGGTGTCGCCCTGTGTCTCGCCAACGCGATCAAGCCGCCAGCCGTCCATTACAATTTCCCGTTCTCCCTCACGCGACTCGAAGTGAATCACACCCGATTCGCGACTTCAATCCAAAACCAAGGAAATCGCCATAATTGATTGATGAAGCATTAAAGACTGGCGGAGACGGCAAACAGCCGCTGGTGCTCCAGCAGGGCGTAGCGGTCGGTCATTCCGGCGATGTAGTCGCATACCGTGCGGGCCAGCTCCGCCGCCGAAACCGGCCCCTGCGGCTGCCACTCGGTAGGCAGCAGGCCCGGCTCCGCTACAAACAAGGCGAACAACTCGGCAATCACTCGCCGCGCCTTGCTGGTTTCCCGGTTGGTCCGGTAGTCGCGGTACATGCGGTTGAACAGGAACGCGCGCAGGTGCTGCTGGTCGGCCTCCATGCCGGCGGAGAACGCCACCACCGGGCGGCCGGCGGCGCGGATGTCCGCCGCCGAACCGATGGCCAGCGCCTGCAGCGTGAGGCGGGTTTCTGAGATCAGGTCGCCCACCATGCGGTCGATCAGCCGGCGCACGGTTTCGTGGACGAAGCGGCGGCGATGGAGGTCGCGGCCGTAGCGCTCCTCCACCTCGGCCATGCAGGCGCCCACCAGCGGCAGGTCGCGCAGCTCGTCGGGCTGGAACAGGCCGGCGCGCAGCCCGTCGTCGATATCGTGGTTGTTGTAGGCCACGTCGTCGGCGATGGCGGCGATCTGAGCTTCCAGGCCGGGATGGCCGTTAAGATCGAGCGGCCAGTCGCCGTCGAGCGCCAGGATGGTGGGCAGCCGTGCCCGCGCCGCGGCATCGGGGGGGCCGTTGTGCTTCACCAGCCCCTCGATGGTCTCCCAGGTCAGGTTGAGGCCGTCGAACTCGGCATAGCGCTGCTCCAGCCGGGTCACGGTGCGCACCGTCTGGTCGTTGTGGTCGAAGCCGCCGCAGTCGGCCATGGCGGTCTGCAACGCCGCCTCGCCGGCATGGCCGAAGGGGGTGTGGCCAAGGTCGTGGGCCAGCGCGATGGCTTCCGCCAGATCCTCGTCGCCGCCCAGCACCCGGCAGATGGAGCGCGCGATCTGCGCCACTTCCAGGCTGTGGGTCAGGCGTGTGCGGTAGTAGTCGCCCACGTGGTAGACGAACACCTGGGTCTTGTATTCCAGCTTGCGGAACGCGCCGGAATGGATGATGCGGTCGCGGTCGCGCTGGAAGGGCGTGCGCGTGGCGCTTTCCGCTTCGGGATGGCGCCGGCCGCGGCTCTGCCGGGGGTCGGCGGCGTAGGTGGCGATCATGCGTGCATGGCTCCTGGCAGGCTGCACCAGCCCACTCCGGGTGCTCCCGGTCATTTCCAACCGGCCGGTCATGCACATATGTTAAGGATGCAATCAAGTGCGCGAGGATCGAGCATGACCAGCGGAGCATTGCACGAAGGCGGACGTGACGACGGGCCGGCCCCCGGCGCCCCGGCCAACAGCCGCACCGCATCGCTGAGCGCCAGCGCCGCCCGCCGGGTGCGCGCCCTGCGCCAGGCCGAAGGCAACGAGGCGCTGATGCTGCGCGTCTCCGTCTCCGGCGGCGGCTGTTCGGGCTTCCAGTACAGCTTCGGCTTCGACGACACGGTGGCCGACGACGACCACCTGTTCGAGCGCGACGGCGTGCGCATGGTGGTGGACGACGCCTCGCTGGACCTGCTGGACGGCGCGGAGGTCGACTTCGTGGAAGAGCTGATCGGCGCTTCCTTCAAGGTGCACAACCCCAACGCCACGTCGTCCTGCGGCTGCGGCGTCTCCTTCTCCATCTGACCGCAAGCGCCATGGCCGACGCCGCCGAGGCCGGGACGATCACGGTCGCCACCTGGAACGTCAATTCCATCCGCGCCCGCCTGCCCAACGTGGTGGAGTGGCTGGGCGCGCGCCAGCCGGACATCGCCTGCTTCCAGGAGCTGAAATGCGAGGAGGCCAAGCTGCCCCGCGCCGAGCTGGAGGACCTGGGCTACAACGTCGCCGTGCTCGGCCAGAAGTCCTACAACGGCGTCGCCATCCTGGCGAAGGAGCCGCTGGGCGAGGTGCGGCCCGGCCTGCCCGGCGGCGATGACGATGAACAGGCCCGCTATATCGAGGCGGAGATCGGGCCGCTCACCGTGGCCTGCCTGTACGCGCCCAACGGCAACCCGGTGGACAGCGACAAGTTCCCCTACAAGCTGGCCTGGATGGAGCGGCTGGGGGCACGCCTGGACGAACTGTTCGCCGACGATCAGCCGGCCCTGGTGCTGGGCGACTTCAACGTCATCCCCGAGCCGGAGGACTGCCACGACCCCAAGGCGTGGGCCGGCGACGCGCTGTTCCGCCTGGAAACCCGGCGCGCCTACCGCCGGCTGCTGCATGCCGGCTGGACCGACGCGCTCAGGGCCATCGACCAGCGCGCCGGCATCTACACCTTCTGGGACTACC
>JAGQRL010000406.1 GCA_020425485.1 Rhodospirillaceae bacterium | reverse complement strand
CACCCAGGTGCCGGCGCGGCGGCCCGGCTGGTGGCGGCGGCTGCGCGGCTCGGCACGCCAGGTGGCGATGGCGGTGCTGGCGGTGGGCGCGATCGGCGCCGTCGCCGTGGCGTGGACCAGCGGCTGGGCGGAAGCCCGCTATGCCGCCGCCGTGGAGGGCCTGGTGGACACCACCGCCGCCCTCGGCCTCAGGGTGGAAGAGGTGCTGGTGGCCGGCTGGGAGCAGACCAGCCGCGAGGATCTGGAACGCGCCATGGGGGTGGTGCGCGGCGATCCCATCCTGACCTTCGATCCCGAAGCCGCGCGCCTGCGCCTGCTGGAAATTCCCTGGGTGGCCACCGCCCGGGTGGAGCGCCGGCTGCCCGATGCCATCCACGTGCAGCTCACCGAGCGCCAGCCGCTGGCGCTGTGGCAGCTCGACCACCGCCTCCACCTGATCGCCGAGGACGGCGTGGTGCTGGCGACCGAGGATCTCGGCCGCTGGTCGGCGCTGCCGCTGGTGGTGGGCCAGGATGCGCCGGGCCATGCCAGCGAACTGCTGCGCCACCTGCGCGCCGTGCCGACCATCGGCGACCGGGTTGCCGCCTCCGTCCGGGTCGGCGGCCGCCGCTGGGACCTGCAGATGGACAACGGTGTACGCGTACGCCTGCCGGAAGCCGGTATCCGCCGGGCGCTCACCCGGCTGGCGGAGATCGAGGAACACGACCGGGTGATCGACCGGGACATCCTGGCGATCGACCTCAGGCTGGACGACCGCATGGTGATCCAGGCCACCCCCAACGCCATCGAACGCCGCCACCTGCCCGAGGAGGACACCTGATGGGCAGGAGCGACCAGAGCAAGGACGCAAGCTGATCATGGGCTACGCGGGACCCAAACGCATCCGCCACCGGCCACGCGGCGACATCCTCGCAGCGGTCGATGTGGGCACCACCAAGATCGTCTGCTTCGTCACCCGCGTCGGCGAGGGCGGGGCGCCGAAAATCGTCGGCATCGGCCACCAGGCCAGCCGCGGGCTGCGCAATGGCGCCGTGATCGACATGGAAGCGGCCACCGGTGCCATCGGCGAAGCGGTGGCGGCGGCGGAAAAGATGGCCGGTGAGCAGATCGACCGGGTGCTGGTGTCGATGGCCGGCGGCTTCCCCGCGTCGCAGACCCTGGTCAACGAAGTGGTGGTGCCGGGCCACCAGATCGGCGAATCCGATGTGCGCCACGCGCTGCGCCACCAGACGCTGAGCCGCCTGGCGCCCGACAGCACCATCGTCCACGCGGTGCCCATCGGCTACGCGGTGGACGGCAACCGCGGCGCCGCCGATCCCACCGGCATGTTCGCCGAGCGCCTGGGCGTCGACCTGCACGTGGTCACCGCCCAGACCGGCGCCATGCGCAACCTCGCCACCTGCATCCACAACTGCCACTTGGAGATCGAAGCCTTCGCCGTAGCGCCCTACGCCGCGGCCCTGGCCTCGCTGGTGGAAGACGAGATGCAGCTCGGGGCCTGCTGCGTGGATCTCGGCGGCGGCACCACCGGCGTCACCGTGTTCTACGAAGGCAAACTGGTGTTCTGCGATGTGGTGCCGGTGGGCGGCAGCCACATCACCGTGGACGTGGCGCGCGGCCTGACGACGCCGCTGCACGCCGCGGAGCGCATGAAGACGCTGCACGGCAACGCCATCACCAGCCCCGCCGACGACCGCGAGATGATCGACGTGCCCCAGGTGGGCGAGAACGAGCCGGCGCAGACCAGCCAGGTGCCGAAAAGCCTGCTCACCGGGATCATCGAACCGCGGGTGGAAGAGATCTTCGAGCTAGTGCGCGGCCGCCTGGAGGCGAGCGGCTTCGACCGCATCGCCGGGCGCCGCTTCGTGCTCACCGGCGGTACCAGCCAGCTCCAGGGCATCCGCGAGCTGGCGGCCAGGGTTCTCGACAAGCAGGTGCGGTTGAGCCGCCCCGCCGGCCTGCCGGGCCTGGCGGCGGCCACCGGCGGCCCCGCCTTCGCGGCGGCCATCGGGCTGCTGGCCCATGCCGACCGGCATGCCGAGGAACGCACCCTAGTGGACGACATCCAGGACGAGCCGGCCAGCGGGCTGCTGGGCCGGATCGGCGAATGGCTGAGGGAATATTTCTGAGGCCGGACGTGCAGCGAGCCGGTCCGCCATCACGCTTGGGCAGGCGGCGGACCCCCCGAAACCAACGCGTAGCGAAGAAGACCAGCCTAACGACGAGCGAGCGACGAGAGCGAACAGAGGGAAACCCAATATGATCAACATCAGCGTCCCCGAAACCGAAGGCCAGTTGACGCCCCGCATCACGGTGGTGGGCGTCGGCGGTGCGGGCGGCAATGCCGTCAACAACATGATCCGTTCCAACCTGGAAGGCGTGGACTTCCTGGTGTGCAACACCGATGCCCAGGCGCTGCGCCTCTCCCAGGCCGAACGCAAGCTGCGGCTCGGCGTGGGCATCACCCAGGGTCTCGGCGCCGGCGCCAGCCCCGATGTGGGCAAGCACGCCGCCGAGGACGCCATCGACGAACTGGTGCAGGCCCTCGAAGGCTCGCACATGGTGTTCATCACCGCCGG
>JAGQRL010000405.1 GCA_020425485.1 Rhodospirillaceae bacterium | reverse complement strand
CGCCGCGCCATCGCCCGGCTGTTCGAAACCCAGCGGCTGCGGCTGGACGGCCTGGCCCGCGGCCTGCCCGATCCGGTGCGGCTGATGGAAACCGCCACCCAGCGGCTGGACGACCGCAGCGAGCGGCTGTTCGGGGCCGCACGCACCCTGCTGGAGCGCCAAGCCGGCCGCGTGCGGGAACGCGCAGCACGCATCCCCCATCCCGCCCACAGCCTGCGGGAAATGGCGCGGCGGCTGGACCAGGCGCGCGCCCGCCTGCTGGATGCCGGCGGCCAGGCGGTGATGCGGGCGGGGCGTACCCATGCCGTTACCGCCAACCGGCTGGACCGCGCGCCGCTGGACCGCCGCATCGCCCGCGGGGCCGATACCCTGGCGGCGCTGGACGAACGGTTGGGCCGCTCGGCCGCCCGGCTGGTGGAGGCGGCCGGCAAGCGGGCCATGGCGGCCGGCCAGCTCCTCGACAGCTATTCCTATGAGAACACGCTGGCGCGCGGCTATGTGGTGGTGCGCGATGCCGCCGACCGGCCGGTGACCCGGCCCGATGGCCTCGCCGCCGGGCAGGAGGTGGAGTTGCAGTTCTCCGGCGACCGGCGGGTGCCGGCCACCGTCACCGGTGGCAAACCGGCGAAAAAGGCCAAGCCCGCCGCCCCGCCGCCCCGCCAGGGCAAGCTGTTCTGATCGAGCTCGGGCGACGCGGGCCTCAGGCCCCGGCCAGCCGCCGGGCGAACAGGGCGTCGGCTTCCCGCGTGAAGGGCCGGCCGGGTTCCAGCACCCGGTCGTAGCCGGGAAAGCCGTGGGGCATGCCGGGCGCTTCCACCAGATCGGCGAAGATGCCGGCACGGCGCAGCCCATCGGCATAGGCCACCGCCTCGTCGCGCAGCACGTCGCAACCGCCCACCAGGAACACCGTGGGGGCGTGGCCTGCCGGCGGCGCGTGGCGGGCGGGGGAAACCCAGGGGTGCCCGTAGTCCGCCGGGGTCACGTATTTCTCCCGGCACCAGGCGAGCCCGGCGACATCGAGCCCGAAGCCGCTGCCGTAGAAGCGGTGGCTCTGGCGCTGTTCGGTCATCTCCAGCCAGGGGCACACCAGGTAGCCGGCGGCGACAGGGATTTCGGCTTCCGCCGCACGGCGCAGGGTGGCCGCGGCCAGCCCGCCGCCGGCACTGTGCCCGGCCACCGCCACCGGCGCCCCGGCAGCCTGGCCGATGAGCCAGCGGAAGGCCGCCCAGGCATCGTCGATGGCCGCCGGGAAGGGGTTTTCCGGGGCCAGCCGGTAGGCCGGCATGAGCACGCGGCAGCCACACGCGTTGGCGATGCGCTCGGCTTCGATGGAGCCTTCGTCGAGCCCGCCGATGACGTAGCCGCCGCCGAAGAAATAGAGCGTCCAGGGGGTGGACGGGCCGGCGCCGGGGGGCTGGAACACCCGCGCCGGCAGGTCGCCGGCCGGGCTCGGCAGGGTGAGTGCCTCGCCCTGGGGGAAGCCGTCGCCGCCGGCGGCGATGTCCAGCAGCAGCAGGCGGTTGAGGTCGCGGGCATAGGCACCGCTCTGCAAGGCCATGGGCGGCGGGCTTTGTGCCTTGCCGGCCAGGAACACTTTGCGCAGCAGGGCGTCTGCTTCGGGGTGCAGCGGCGCCGGCTGCGCTTCGGTAGATGCTGCGCCATCGGCGGCTGGGTCGGCCGCCGGATCAGCGACGGGCAGCCACAGCACATCGTCGATGCGCTCCGCCGCGGTGGCCAGCATCACCAGCCGGTCAAGCCCGAGCGCGATGCCGGCACTCTCCGGCAGCCCGTGGTCCAGGGCCGCCAGGAAATCGGGGTCGACGGGGTAGCGGGTGCCGTGCAGCCGCTCCTTCATCTCCTGGTCGGCGGTGAAGCGGCGGCGCTGTTCGCCCGCATCGGTCAGTTCGCCGAACGCGTTGGCCAGCTCCAGCCCGCAGACGAACACCTCAAACCGGTCGGCCACCCGCGGATCCTCGGCATTGAGGCGGGCGAGGGCGGCCATGGAAGCCGGGTAGTGGGTAAGCACGGTGGGCCGGCCGAGGCCGAGATGGGGTTCGATGCGCTCCAGGAAGATGCGGAAGAACACATCCTCCCAGGTGTCGTCGGCCCGGCACTTGATGCCGATGTCTGCCGCGGCGCGCGCCAGGGCGGCGGCATCGGGTGCCTGGGGATCGGCCATGGTGGCCATCAGGTCGATGTCCGCATGGCACTGAAAAGCGTCGGCCACGCTCAGCACCTCGGGCTCCGCCAGTGGATCGGCGGTGCGGCCCTGCCAGTGGAACAGCCCGTCGAACCCGGCGGCGCGCGCCGCTTCGCCTGCCGCGGCGAACAGGCCGGCGCAATCGGCCACCAGCCCGTCCAGCGGCACGCCGGTGCGGTACCACTCAAGCATGGTGAACTCCGGGTGGTGGGTGGCCGAGCGCTCACCGTTGCGGAACACATGCGCCATCTGGAACAGCGCCGGCACACCGGCCGCCAGCAGCTTCTTCATGGCGAATT
>JAGQRL010000404.1 GCA_020425485.1 Rhodospirillaceae bacterium | reverse complement strand
GGGAATCTTCAGATGGCATTTACAGAAGGCGGGGCGAAAGGAGCGGGCAGGCCATTGCACGGGCGGCGGCGGCCGGCACCCTCCGCGCTCCCCCACTCGCACGGGGACCGACCGGATGGGAGACGGGTGGAGCCGGTAGCCCCCCGGTGTGACGGTCAGCTAAGCCGGGAAATCCAGGCGATCGGCTGCCAACCAGCCCGATGGATCGTAGAGCTGACGGCAACGATAGGCCGTGCCCAGGCGATGGGGTGCAGACAGGCGGCGTAACAGCACCTGGCGCAGTTTGGTCCGGGCGGGTCCGATCTCGGGTTCCGCAAAGCGCAGCATCCGACCGACGGTCCCAATGCGCCCGAAGGTGACTTCCACCACGATCATGCCGAACAGGTCTTTGGAGACAACGACATGGTAAGCGCGGGCGAGCCTCCCTGCCCTGGCCTCCAGGTCACAGGCGAAGAACGTCACGGCCCCTGCCCTTCCCCAACGGAACTGCGTCCGCCTGGCAAATGCCGGGAGAGCCTGGCCGACGCCAAGCCACTTCGCTTTCTGTTCAACCAAAATATCGGGACCCCGGAGCAAGGCGGCCGCGTGCACCAAAACCTCGTACCACAATGCTGGGAGCGCCTCCTAAAATGGTCGCGGGCCTTGGCAGACGCCAGCCCGATCATGGTGCGTTCGCCAATGATCGAGCGCTCGGACTCGGCAGACTCTGAGAAGATGTGGAAGATGAGGTGGCCGACAGAGCTGATGGTTTCGATCGCTTTGGCACGCGATCTGACGTTGATGCCGCTCGCCTCGAAAGCGCCGACTGTCGCTTATCATGTGAAGTTGCGAAGCGAGGCTGACTTGAAATACAAGCTTTGGGCGACCCGGGATCAAGATCGCGATCTCAGTGACCGCGAACACGCCTGGAGTTGGAGCCTTGGTCCAGGAGGCAAATGGCTGAATTCATGCCTCAGTTCGTCCCCACTGGAGAATTCTGGACGACGTCATCAATCCAGGTCAGTCCTGCGACTGCTGCCTGAAGCCCCAGCGTGGGTGCCACCAGCATCGCCACGTGTCTCAGTTCTTCCGCCGTCACACCATCGGCAAGGGCACGGCGCACGCGCGAATGGGTAGCCCCTTCGCTCCGGCCGGCTATGGCTATCGCCAGCTTAACCAGATGCCGGGTCTTGGCGTCCAGCGGCCCGGCTTCTCCGCACGCAGCCCCCAAGGCCGTGAAGGCATCCCACACATCGGGATAGTCGGCGGCAACGCGATGGGCAGCGCTGGGAAGGTCGGTCATGGGATCTCTCCTATTGGAAATTTTTGCGTGCCCCTGGGTCTGAGTGACTGGCGGCCCCGTCAATTCGGATGATCAATCAGCGGGTCGGGCTGAGCGAAAGCGGCCAGGCGCGCAGCATCGTCGAAGATCACCTCCCGCCCGCGCACCCGCACACCATACTGGCGTAGCGCGTTGAAGGCACGTGACAGGCTTTCCCGCGTCATACCCAGAAGCGAGGCCATCAACGTTTTGTCGTAGGCCAGCTCGAACCGGTCCAAACTGCCGTGACGCTCACGTTCCACCAACAGGTAGGCGCCCACCCGCTGCTGGGTTCCCCGCAGTTTCAGGTTCTTGATCGACGTCACCATGGTGCGGAAGCCTTTGGCCAGTTCCGCGATCATCGCCAGGGCAAAGGCGTGGTCTTCTTCCATCAGCTCCTGGATGAGCTGGGAGGGGATGAGCACGAGTTGGCTCGGCTCCACCGTGCGCGCGGACATCAAATAGGGCTGGTCGCGCACCACGGCGGCCAGGATGAACACGCTGACGGGGCGGAACAGGGCAATCGTGCTGCTGTTGCCCGCGTGCTCGCCAAACAGCTCCACCGTGCCGTCCACCACCACATGAAGCATATCGGCAGGGCGGCCCTGCTCGATCAGCACCACATCAGTCGGGAAAGTCTGCAGATACGATAGGCGTGCCAGTTTCTGGAAGCCGGGTTCCGACATGGACGAGAACGGTGCGAGGCTGCGCACCAATTTGAACTCTTCCCCGCGATGCATCCCCCATCTCCCGCTGCGAGGGTGACCCCCAACCTGCGAGCCGATTTGACATTTGTCAAATTCCTTCGTGACCGATGAGGCGCGAGCAACTATCAAATTTCCGCACACTTCACGAAATACATCAAACAAATATGTGAGCATTTCGAGAAGAAGCCGCACTGCAGCAAATCAAGATTGATAATTGATCTGAATCAATCGCCGCCGGTTTACTCTTCACTAGACGACACAAACGAACGAATTCACGGGTAATCCTTAGCATCACAAGAAAACATCGTTGAAGAAGCGATGCGAGGAGAGGGGTTCAGGTTATGATCCATCTAGACGGGGTTTCGCGATCGGACCAGTACCGCGCGCTCGGCCTATCCACCTTCTCCTTCACGGCGTGCTTCGCCGTGTGGACGATTTTTTCCATCATCGGCGTGCGCATCAAGGACGAGTTGGGTCTCAGCGAGACGGAGTTCGGCATCCTCGTCGCCACCCCGGTGCTGACCGGCTCCATCAGCCGCATCTTCCTCGGCGTGCTGACCGAGCAATACGGTGGCCGGCTGATCTTCACCATCCAGATGCTGGCCACTGCGGTGGCCTGCTGGCTGCTCGCCGAAGTGCAGACCTACGAGGTGTTCCTGCTGGCAGCCCTCGGAGTCGGGCTGGCCGGCGGGTCCTTTATCGTCGGCGTCGCCTACACCTCGCGCTGGTTTGAAAAGAAGCACCAGGGCACGGCGCTCGGCATCTTCGGGGCCGGCAATGTGGGGGCCGCGGTCACCAATTTCGGCGCGCCGTTCCTGGTGCTGGCGCTGGGCTGGCAGGGCACCGCCCGCTTCTATGCCGTGGCCCTGGCCGTGGTGGCGGTGCTGTTCTTCCTGCTGTCGAAGGAAGACCCCGCGACACGGCGGCGCAAGGCATCCGGCCATCGCCCCGCGTCGGCCCTGATGCAGATGGAGCCGCTACGCAACATCCAGGTCTGGCGCTTCGCCACCTACTACTTCTTCGTCTTCGGCGCCTTTGTCGCGCTGGCCTCCTACCTGCCGCGCTTCTACGTCGGCGCCTACGGGCTGGAACTGGCCTCTGCCGGCATGCTGGCGGCCGCCTATTCCATGCCGGGATCCGTCTTCCGCGCGCTGGGCGGCTGGATGTCGGACCGCTGGGGCGCGCGGGCCATCATGTACCTGACCTTCGCGGTCTCCCTGCTCTGCCTGTTCGTGATGAGCTACCCGCACACCCAATACGTGGTGTCCGGGATCGACGGCCCCATCGCCTTCCAGTTCGGTGTCAGCCTGCCCCTGTTCGTCGGTGTCACCGTGCTGCTGGGCTTCGTCATGTCGCTGGGCAAGGCCGCCGT
>JAGQRL010000403.1 GCA_020425485.1 Rhodospirillaceae bacterium | reverse complement strand
TCGCCGAGTTCCTGCGCGGCATCGCCGACGGCTTTCGGGTCTATCGGCGCTACCAGGACCTGACCATGATGAGCGACGGCGAACTGGGTCGCCTGGCCATCGCGCGGCGCGACATCGTCCGGCATGTCATGCTGGGCCGCGGTGCCGGTTGCCCGCAGCCGGCGAACCACCCCATCGGGCCACCGGACCGCGAATGAAGATCTTTGTGCATGTCGGCGCCCACAAGAGCGCCTCCACGACGATCCAGAGGAACTTCAGGCAGAACAAGACCGCTCTGCGCCAGCGCTATGGGATCTATTTCCTGGAACATCCCGATCTGGTGGGAAGCAGCTTCTACAAACACTTCCATTCGCGGGCCTATCTGGAGGACGGGGCTGCCGGCGACACCTTGGAGGGGCTGCGGCGCAGCTTTGCTTCCGTGGTGCGGCGGTGCCCGGAGGACGCCACGGTCCTCATCTCCGCGGAGGGCTTTCTCTCGCACAGCGGGCTGCACAAATACGGCGGCCTCTACCCCCATGCGCCGCGCATGCTGGAGGCACTCGGCCCGATCCTGGCCCCCCACGATGTCAGCGTCATCCTGATCACCCGCCGCCAGGATACGTTCATCGAGTCCTGCTATCTCCAGCAGGTGAAGGAAGGGCGGTACCTGACCTTTACGGACTTCTACGCAGCCATCGACCACGACCGGCTGTCCTGGCTGCCGATCGCCCAGGCAGCACACCGGCAGTTCGGCCGGGACCGCATGCTGGTGCGGCCCTTCGAGGAGATCGTCGACGGCACGGATGCCTTCCTCCGTACCATCCTGGGCTTTGTCACCGACCGGGAGATCGCGGATCTGAAGATCCGGCAGAGTGCCAATCCGTCGATCTCCCAACTTGGCGTCGACCTGGCGCTCGCCACCTACCCGCTGCTCCAGGGCAAGGTGCCGCCCAGCGTCTTCAAGGAGCACCGCCACTACCTGTTCCGGGAGTTCTCGTCCGCCAAGTACCCCAAGGCGGTGCTGCTCGACAGCGAGGCGCGCAACGCCATTCTGGCCCGCTGCCGGGACGACAACGAGACCCTGTTCCGCGACTACATTCCCGATTTGCGCCCGGACACCTATAGCGGCCAGGCCGGATAGCGCTCTGGCGTCAGTCGGTGGCGGACGGCGTCGTGCCGCGGCGCTTGGACTTGGTGCCGGCCTTGGCGTCGGGCTTGGCGTCGGGTTTTGTGCCGGGCTTCGCGTTGGGCTTTGCGGACGGCTTGGCACCGGTCTTGGCGGGGGGCTGAGCGGCCTCCGCTTGGGTGCCGGTTGCCGCCACCAGGCTGTCGTAGAGATGGTGGGGTTCGAAGCGGATCGCCGCCGGAACGGCGGTGCGGGCCGGGCCGATGGCATCGCCGCACACGTTCTCGGCACCGGAGCAGGCGGCGAAGGAGGCGAGGCTGCGGGTGTTCAGGCCGTAGACGAAGAAGCCCAGACCGGCGGACTTCGCACCTTCGCGCAGGGTCGTGAGCCGCGCCATGATCGCCTTTTCCGGCACATGCCCGTAGGGCGACAGGTCCACGCCCATGGCCTTCAGGCCGATCGACCGGGCATGCAGGAACCGCCGTTCCTTCACCACGGTGGCCAGGCTGGTGTTGCGGCACAGCGGCGCCAGGCTGCGCACCGCCAGTTCCACATCCGCAGCGCCGGCACCGATGCGCGTTTCGTAGATGACGAATTGCAGGCACCGCCGAAGGCTCTTGGGGATCTTGCCGATGGCGTTGGTGATCTGGCTGCTCAGCTTCATGCTGGAGAAGGACGACGCGCAGATCGATGCGCTGATCAGCATGCGCGAATCGTCCAATGCCAGGCGCCGCAGCTCGGCTTCCGCCGCAGCGATCGTCCGCAGGTCGAGGGTCAGGGCGTCCTGGCGCTCGCTGGGGGTTTCCGCCGCCCCGAACAGCGGCCCCCAGATGGCGGCGCGGCGTTCCAGCCACGGCTTGGCCAGAAAGTCCATCACCACGTTCTTGGCGATGTTCCACACCGGCTGGAAGAGGATGGGCGGCGGCCCCCCGCCGTGCAGATCGGGGTGATCGAGTTGGCCGGCATCGCGCGCCACCGCCTCCGCCTCGTCCTTGGCCCAGCCTTCGCCCGGCATCAGCGGCGAGCTGGTGTCGGCGATCAGGGAGGGCAGGGTGGCCTTGTCGATGGTGAAGGCGCGCACCGCCGTGTGCACCTGGGAGGCCAGCAGGGTGTCGGCCCCGAACAGGCGCAGCTTCACCGCATCGGACGCGGCGTTCGCCTTGTCTTCGGCCCGTGCGGGGTCGGCATCGGCGAAGATCAGCAGGAAGCCGTGCTCGCCGACCCGCACGACGATGTCGTCGCCGGAGAGTGCGGACTCCACGGCGATCTGGGCGTGGCGGAAAACCTCCTCCCGCACCGACTCCCAGTTGTCCTTGTAGTGGGCTTTCAACCCGGCGAGGCCGAGCAGGCGAACAGCCCCCCCGGCCAGGGCTTCCTGCCCGGCCGCAATGGCCTTGAGACGTGTCGCTTGCGCGTCGCTAAGCCCCGTCATCGCCCTTTCGCGGTCTAGGATCCGAACTCAACCACCCCATGGGCCA
Source organism: Rhodospirillaceae bacterium (assembly GCA_020425485.1). Classification (GTDB taxonomy): domain Bacteria; phylum Pseudomonadota; class Alphaproteobacteria; order DSM-16000; family Inquilinaceae; genus JACKIH01. Next base: position 4,362 of record JAGQRL010000403.1, on the reverse strand, counting down.
TGGCGGCCGGCGGTGTCCGGAGGATTTGGCGGGAATCGGCCAGAGCTGCGTCGCGCGCCGTCGAATCTGCCCGGCATGTCCGACCTCTTCGCTCCTGGTCCTGTCCGATGTCGGTACAAACCATGGCCATGGGGTTGCTGAGTCGGGATCCTAGGCGCCGCTTCGTGCAGCGTTGGCGAGCTGTTCCACCACGGCACGGAAGCGATCGATGTCGACGGGCTTCGGCAATGTAGCATCAGCGCCGAGCTTGTCGGCCACATCAAGGAAAGATTTCCGCAACGCGGACCCGCCGCCGGATACGACGAGAACTTTCGCATTCGGATTAATTGATTTTATCTCAAGTAAAGTCTCGATTCCGTCCTTGTTGGGCATAAGAATATCGGTGACCACAACGTCGATATGCTCGCTCTCGGCAATCTCGATACCTTCGACGCCGGACGGTGCCGCGCGCACATCGAACCCTGCTTCGCCAAGCACCACGGTCCAAAGATCCCGGATATCCGGGTCATCATCGATGATCAGTACCACAGCCATGGCCACGCCCCCCACGCCGCTGCCAATTCCCTAAAGTAATTGGCAGTTTAGATCGTTCTGGTCCGGCAAGCATACAACTTCTTGAAACTGCCTAAAGTACGCGGCCCTGCGGTACGAAGGCGCATATCCTTGCAGAAGCGGCCGTTAACGGCCGGTAAAACCCGCGATCCGAGCAGGGATATTCGCTCTCTCAACGGAAGGTCTGTTCGGCCCCCTGGTAGGCCCCCCGGCCGCCCCCTCAGCGGAGGTGCCGGCGGCGGCCGACCCAGGCATGGGCGGGAAGCGATTCCGCCCCCGGCGGATCCGCACTAAGCTGGTGGCCCTCCCACCCCGTGCCGCAAAGGTTCGTTATGCATCTCGCCCGCTTTCCCCGCGTTCGCCTCGGCCATCTCCCGACACCGCTGGAGCGGCTCGACCGCCTGTCGGAAGCCCTGGGCGGGCCGGAAATCTGGATCAAGCGGGACGACTGCACGGGGCTGTCCACCGGCGGCAACAAGACCCGCAAGCTGGAATTCCTGATGGCTGAGGCGCTGACGGAAGGGGCGGACACGGTGATGACCCAGGGGGCCACCCAGTCCAACCATGCCCGCCAGACCGCGGCGGCGGCGGCCCGCCTGGGGCTTGCCTGCCACATCCTGCTGGAGGACCGCACCGGCTCCAACGATCCCAACTACAACGCCAACGGCAACGTGTTCCTCGACCATCTGCATGGCGCCACCGCGGAAAAGCGCGGCCCGGGGCTGGACATGAACGCGGAGATGGAAGCGGTGGCCGAGGCGTGGCGGGCCAAGGGCCGGCGCGTCTACACCATCCCCGGCGGCGGCTCCAACCCCACCGGTGCCTTGGGCTACGTGAACTGCGCGATGGAGCTGGTGGGGCAGGCCGACTACATGGGGCTGAAGATCGACCACATCGTGCATGCCACCGGCAGTTCCGGCACCCAGGCCGGGCTGGTGTGCGGGCTCAGGGCGATCAATGCGCCCATCCCGGTGCTCGGCATCGGCGTGCGCGCGCCCAAGCCGGTGCAGGAGGAGAACGTCTTCAAACTGGCCCTGGCGACCGCCAGCAAGCTGGGTTGCCCCGGCGTTGTGGCGCGTGACGATGTGGTGGCCAACACCAACTATGTGGGCGAGGGCTACGGCATCCCCAACGCCGGCACCATCGCGGCGATCGAGATGTTTGCCCGCCTGGAAGGCATCCTGCTCGACCCCGTCTATTCCGGCAAAGGGGCGGCGGGGCTGATCGACCTGGTCGGCAAGGGCGTGTTCGCCCATGGCCAGCGGGTGGTGTTCCTCCACACCGGCGGGGCGGCCGGGCTGTTCGGCTACACCGCGGCCTTCAGCTACGGGTCGGCGGCGGCATGACGCCGGCGGACGGGTCGGCGCGCGGGCCCGGCGCACCGCGGCTGCGCCGGGTGGGCGTGCTGGGCGGCATGGGGCCGGAAGCGACCATCCATTTCATGGCCCGCGTGCTGGCGCTGACGCCAGCGGAGGACGATGCCGACCACGTGCCCCTGGTGGTGGACCAGAACACCCAGGTGCCTTCGCGCATCAAGGCGCTGATCGAAGGCACCGGCAGCGATCCCACCCCGGCGCTGGAGGATATGGCGCGGCGGCTGGCGGCGGCGGGGGCCGAGGCCCTGGCGATGCCGTGCAACACCGCCCACCACTACGCCGGCTCCATCGCCGCGGCCACGCCGCTGCCCTTCCTCGACATGGTGGTGCTGACGGCGGCCCGCCTGGCGGGTGAGGAGCGCGGCACCGTGGGCGTGCTGGCCTCCCCCGCCATCAAGATCACCGGGGTGTACGACCACGCGTTCGCCAGGCTGGGGCTGGAAGCGGTGTACCCGGCCGATCAGCAGCGGCTGCTGGCCGCCATCCGCGCCATCAAGGCCGGGCGCGACGGCGAATTTGCCCGGCGCGTGGTGCGCGAGGCGGGCGAGGAGATGGCGGCGGCCGGCGCCGATGCTGCCCTGATCGCGTGCACGGAGTTCTCCACGGTGGCCGATGCCCTGCCGCCCGGCCTGCCGGCGCTCGACAGCATCGACGTGCTGGCCGAAGCCGTGGTGGCGTTTTCGCGCGCCGGCGTGGCGGTCCGCTCCGCCTAGGCGGCCGCGGCGTCCGCCGCCGCCTGCATCCGTTTCAGGCGGCGCAGGTAGCCGTGCAGCGCCTCGGCGTCGTAGCCGTGCATCATCAGCCGGAAGCCGGCCTGGAAGGGCGACAGCGGCACCATGGGCGTGTTGTTCTTGATGAAGGCCAGGTGATAGTCCGAGCCCAGCAGGCGCGCCACGTAGATGGCGAACGTCTCGTCGAGCTGCAGCGAATTGGCCGCCCGCACGAAATCCCGCCGCGCCAGGAACAGCGCATAGACCGGCGTGTAGAATTCGATCGCCGTCTGCACATCGACGAAATTGCGCTTGCCGGACGGCAGGTCCTCGAACTCGAACGGCGCGTCGCTGATGGCCGAAAAGTCCAGCCGCGCCGGAGTTTCCAGCTCGCGCCCGCTCTCCTTCAGGCAGCGGTTCAGGCCGATGATGAAGTTGTAGACGTTGAGGTCGTGCTGGAGGAACACGTTGTCCTTCAGGTCGCTCAGCTTCCTCGGGCGCAGCGCCACCGTTTGCACCACCTCATCCGCTCCCGGCACGTTGTTGCGGATGAAGGCCAGGATCTCCGTGCCGATGTTGAAGTGGCGCAGGATCAGGTAGTTGGCGTCCGGCGACACGAAGGTCTTCAGCCCCCAATGGATCAGGTTGTGCAGCGTCCTCGGCAGGTGCGGCCAGGACTGGAAGAAGCGGCGCAGCACCTGCACCAGCACGAAGAACACGAAGATGAAGGGCCGGCAGGCCGGCAGGAAGAAGCGCCGGGAATAGCTGTCGTTGCCGCGCAGCAGGGCCGCCTTGGCGCTTTCCTCGATCGGGATCGAATCGTCCAGATAGAGCGCCAGCCACGGGTTGGGATCGGACTGGTCGTGCGGGATCTTGGTCAGGTCGCGGGGAACGCGGGCCTCAAACATGGTCCAGTTCCTCCAGTTGCAGGAGATAGAGCCGGGCCACCACCCGGGCCGTCTTGACGATGCCCTTGGCATTGGGGTGGTCGGCCGCCTGGTGCAGCCAATCGGCAAACTCCGCCAGATGGTCCTCGTCGTTGGCGCCGTGGTAGGCCAGGAAGCTCACCTGGTCCGGTGCCAGGCCGAGCTGCTCCCTGATCATCTCCGCCCAGCCGGATGCCTTCAGCGATCCCAGCCCCTCGATGATGAACATGGCGCCCAGCAGGTCGAACGGGTTGGGCCGCGAAGCGCGGTGGAACATGAAGGCCGACAGGGCTTCCGAGCCGATGTTCTTTTCGCCGCTGCGGATGGCCGCCACATCGCCGCCGACGGACGCGTAGTTGTCTTCCAGCATGCGGAAGTCGCGGTGCTCGGTGATGGAGTGGCGCAGGAACTGCGAGCGCAGGTCGAAATGCGCCACGTCGATCTGGCTGGCGGCCCGGGCGATCCAGCAGCCGCCGTCGATCACCTGCTGGCGCAGATTGGCGAGCAGGGCCTTGTAGTCCTCCAGCCGGAAGGCGCCGCGGTGCAGCTTGTCGATGATGGGCACCTGGTCGAGCCGCGTTTCGAAGTCGGTCCACACGATGGCGAGCCCGCGCAGCGTGTCTTCCACAAAGGCGTCGGCAGTGGAGTCGGCGGCGGAGTCGGCGGTGGAGTCGGGGGCCGCATCGGCGGCGTCCACGGGCACGGGGTCGGCGAGGGTCATGGCGAGATCCCCTGGTTCACTTTCAAGTCCGGTTCCGGCCCGCGCCCCCGCCCGGCCACCCAACGACAGTATGCTTG
>JAGQRL010000402.1 GCA_020425485.1 Rhodospirillaceae bacterium | reverse complement strand
GCGATTTCCACCGCCAGGGAGGGGTAGTAGAGCCCGTCGAAGCCGATGGTGGTGTAGTCCGTGCGCAGGTGGCCGTCGGCATCGACGATGGCGGTGACGTGGCCGAGCGCGTGGGCGGCATCCACCAGCGGGTCGGCGGGGCCCAGCACCCCCACCGGCAGCGGCAGATGGCCGATCCAGCCGCCGGGGATGCGCACCACCGAATAGGCATGGCGCCAATAGGTGGCCGGCAGGCCGGCGCGGTTGGCCTGGGCGGGGTCGAACACGAAGGCGAAGGGCAGCAGCACGTTGCCGTGGGCGGCCATGGCGGTGATCAGGCGGCCGTCGCGGTCGTCCTGCAACAGGTAGCGGTCGATCACCTGGCCCACCGCCTCGCCGCTGTCGTCGTCGGGGGTGAAGCCGTGGTCGCGCTCCACCCGGCCGGGCTCGGTCAACAGCAGGTCGAAGGCGATCACCTGCGCGCCGGCTTCATCCAGGTGTTCCACCAGGCGGGCCAGGTTCTGGCGGGTCAGCGGCCAGCCGCCCAGCCGGCGGATGCTTTCGTCGTCGATCAGCACCAGCACCACCTCGCCGGTGGCGGGCACCGGGCCGCGCAGGCGGAACCAGGCGTCGAGCAGCACCGCTTCGCCGGACCGCCACAGGCTGGCGCCGGACATCGCCAGTGTCAGGCCGACCAGCAGAAGCGTCGGCAGCAGGTGGCGTAGGGCGGTGGCGAGGCGCATGGCGGAGGAGCCCGGAACCCGGTCGGCCCCGGCTCAGGGCAACCGGGTGCGCAGCACGGTTTCGGCCACCCGCTGCGGCCCCCACACATGCACGTCCGGCGGCATCGGCGGGCCCGGCTGGCCGCCCGTCTCGCTTTCCCGGGGGGGCACGAAGATGTCGATGCCCAGCCCGCGGGTCAGGTCCACCGACTCCACGTCCTGGGCGGGGTCGGCCACCGTCACCACACCGTCCAGCACCAGGGCGGACACGCGGTCGGGTGCGGTTTCCACCGTGAACTCGGTGGAGCGCACCGACACCACGGTGCTGCGCGCCTGCACCTCGAAGGATCCGCCGGGGGTCACGGTGGCGCGCAGGATGCCCGACACCACATCGAGCACGCTGCGCTCCCGCGTGTCGTCGGCGGCCAGTTCCAGATTCACCACTCGCACCTGGGAGGCCGGGCCGATCACCACCACCGAGCGGTCGGCCAGGGTGACTTCCAGGCGCGAGCGGGCATCGGTGATCAGCAGGTCGTCCACCAGCACCGGCAGGCCCGGCGTCGCCGCCAGCAGGGCATCGGCCCGCTGAACCTGGGGGGCGCCATCGCTGCGGCTCACCTGTCCCACCGTTTCGTCCTCGGCGGCGGCAGGCTGGGCCGCCACCGCGACCAGCCCCAGGATGGCCACTGCCAGGCTTGCGAACAGCTTGGTCACGTTGTCCTCCTCGGGCCGCAACGGCGCCTGTTGGGTCCACCTCCGCGCGGGGGCAGCTCGATCAACCTCCGGAGGAACCTACCACGGGGGCCACGGCCATCACCAAACCGTTCGGTCTCAGACTGCCCGCAAACCGGGCGGACCGATCGGCGCAGGCTGGCATATGCCCGGTTTCCCTGGCTGCGGCAGTGCCCACCGTCACAGCCCTTGCGGCCGCTGTGCAACGGTTTCAGAAGACGCCGAGATCGCGCAGGTTTTCCGCCAGGCCGGGCGGCAGCGGGTCGCCGTCGTCGCCCTGGGCGAGATCGGGCGGGGCATCGGCGGGCTTCAGGTAGCGCCAGCCCTGGAACGGCCGCTTGGGCGTCGGCTGCACCTCGATCACCTGGGGGTGCAGCAGCAGCCGGCAGAACGGCCGGCCTTCGGCGTCCACCTCGTCGGCCAGGTCCAAGATGCGCTGGCGGGCGCGCACCTGGCCCTTGATCACCCAGTAGAGCGAGCCGGCACCGATGATCTCCTCCGCCCGCTTGGGCTTGCGCCGGGTGAAGCCGGGCACCGCGCCGCTGAGCCCGAGCTGCTGGGCGCGGGCCGCCTGGTAGGTGCGGAGCTGGGCGATGTCCTCGACGCCGACTGCCAGCTTGATCAGGTGAACCGCCATGGCGTGCCGCGCCTCCTCAGATCACGCCAAGGACGTGCCACCACAGGAAGGCCAGCGGCCACAGCAGCACCACGGTGACGGCGGCGAGGATGAGGATGGTGCGCACCGCACTTCGCACCGGCACGCCGCTGATCGCCATGCCGACGATGAGCGGCGGCACCTGGTAGGGCAGCACCACGGTGGAATAGCCCATCACCTGGGTCATCGTCACCGCGTAGTCCGACCATCCGGTGATCTGCGACACGTCCGGGGCGAGGCTGGTGAGCGTGGCCGGGATCGCCGGCATGGTGGCGACCATGCCGATCACCACCGCCAGGGAGGAGAGGCTGGCGAACACCAGCCCGTCGGACGCGCCCGCCACCGGCAGCACCGCCAGCAACTGGTCGGACAGCCAGGCGCCGAGCCCGCTGGCATCGATCAGCCGGGCGACGCCGAGCACGCCGGACACGTAGACGAAGGGCACCAGGCTGACATGGCGGGCCAGCGCATCGGCCGGCAGCAGCCCGGCCCCCGGCCACAGGCAGATGATGGCGGCGGCCAGCGCCACCCAGGCGGGCGAGATGCCGTGCAGCGAGTCCGTGGCCCAGCAGGCCAGCGTGACCAGCAGCACCACCGCCAGCAGGCGGGCGGGGCCGGGCACGCGGCGGTCGTCCAGCGCCGGTGCACCGGCGGCGACGGGGGGGCTGGCCTCGGGCTCCGGCCGGTGGCCGAACATAAGCGAGATGATGGCCACCAGCAGCACCGCCTTCAGTGCCCCCAGCACCGGGAAGTGCAGCAGGAAATAGTCGCCATAGCGGATGGTGTTGCCCAGCACCGTCTCCGATGCGCCGATCAGCACCAGGTTGGGCACATTGGCCGGCAGGATGGTGCAGGCGACCAGGTAGGTGGCCAATATCGGTGCCAGCAGCATGCCGGTGCGGCCCTTGGACCCGCGCGGGTAGCCCATGCGGTCGGCCAGCGCCAGCACCAGCGGCACCATCAGCAGCACCCGGCCCATGGTGGAGGGCACCAGGAAGGCCAGCAGCATCGCCAGCGTCACCAGCCCGGCGATGATCTGCCAATAGGCGCGGTCGGTGCCGCCGGCGATGCGCACGGCAAGCGCCCGGCCAAGCCCCGTCAGGTCCACCGCCCCGGCCAGCACCAGCCCGCCGAACACCAGCCACAGCGCGTTGGAGGTGAAGCCGGAAAACACCACCGCGGGCGGGGCGATGGCCAGCAGCATGGCGGTGAGGAAGAACACCAGGGAGGTGAGGAATTCCGGCAGTGCCCCGGTTGCCCAGCTTCCCACCGTGAAGATGATGAGGCCGCCGGCCAGCACGGTGTTGCGCGGCAGCTCCGACCAGGCGGCCAGCCCGGCCGCCACCGCGGCGGCCAGCGCCAGCAGCAGTGCCAGATGCAGGGCTCGCTTCAGGTAGGGGGTCGCCAACATTCTCTCCCGTGCGGCGGCGGCGCCGCCCGGCAACGGCCGGTTTTCAAGTGACATCCCCATCCGCGGACGCGGGGGGTCAGGCGGGTTCGAACCCGATCAGCGGCACGCCGTCCTCCACCTGGTCGCCGACCGCATAGGGCACGTCGGTCACCCTACCATCGGCGGGAGCGCGCAAGGTGTGCTCCATCTTCATGGCCTCCAGGATGACCAGCGGCGTGCCCGCCGTTACCTCCTGGCCGGCTTCCGCCAGCACCGCGACGATGCGGCCGGGCATGGGGGAGGTGAGGCGGCCGGCATCCGCCCCGGCGGATTCCGCCTCGGCGATGGGGTCGACCAGGGTGAAGTGGTGGGTACCGGTGGCGGCGTGGCCGAGCACGGTGATCTCGCGGCCCCGGCGCACCAGGGTGACGCGCCCGCGCACCCCGTCCAGCACCGCGTGCAGGGTGCTGTCGGCATCGATCTCGCCGGTGGCGTGGACGGTGGCGCCATCGGGCAGGAGGATGCGGAAGGTGCCGTCGCGCAGGTAGCGCACGGACATTTCCAGCACGGTGCCGGCATGGCGCAGCGCCAGGGTTTCCGTCGCCTCGTCGTTGAGCCGCCAGCCGTCGGCCGCGTTCCACGGCGACCAGGGATCGCGCGACAGGCGGGAGGCGGCCTCTGCATCGCGCCGCCGGCCCAGCAGCAGGCCCAGCACCGCGGCGGCCAGCACCGGCCCGCCGGGCAGGCCGGGGTCGGGCAGCAGGTCGGCGGTGTGGCGGTCGATGAAGCGGGT
>JAGQRL010000064.1 GCA_020425485.1 Rhodospirillaceae bacterium | reverse complement strand
AGGCGCTGGGGAAGGCGGCGGCCACATAGGTCTTCTCGTTGTCCGGCGACTCGACGCCGACGATCAGCATGTGTTCGGCCAGCCACCCTTCGTCATGCGCCATCACCGAAGCGATGCGCAGCGCGAAGCACTTCTTGCCCAGCAGCGCGTTGCCGCCGTAGCCCGACCCGAAGGACCAGATCTCGCGGGTTTCGGGGAAGTGGGTGATGTAGGTGTTTTCCGGGTCGCACGGCCAGGCCGGGCCGGCTTCGCCGGGCTTCAGCGGATAGCCGACGGAGTGCATGCAGGGCACGAAGTGGCCCTCTTCGCCCAGCACGTCGAACACCTTGCGGCCCATGCGGGTCATGATCCGCATGTTGACGACGACGTACGGGCTGTCGGTGATCTCGATGCCGATATGGGCGATGTGCGAGCCCAGCGGCCCCATGGAGAACGGGATGACGTACATCGTGCGGCCGCGCATGCAGCCGTCGAACAGACCAAGCAGCTTGGTCTTCATCTCGTCCGGGTTCATCCAGTTGTTGGTCGGCCCGGCATCGTTCTTGTTGTTGGAGCAGATGTAGGTGCGACCCTCCACGCGGGCCACATCCCGCGGGTCGCTGCGCGCCAGATAGCTGTTCGGGCGCTTCGCCTCGTTCAGCTTGATGAACGTGCCACCGTCGATCAACGTCTGACACATCGCATCGTATTCTTCATCGGTGCCGTCGCACCAATGAACCGCGTCGGGCTTGCACAGGGTCTCCATCTCTTTGACCCAGGCCAGCACCTTCGGATTGCTGGTCGGAGCGTCCTGGTAGGTTGGCGTGTTCATGGAAAGGGCCTCCATATCGGGCTTATTTGAGTCACAAGAAAGGTCCGCCACCAGGCTAGACCGCGTGGGCGGGGGCCGAACCGAGTGATGCCAGCTGAGGACGAGGGATCCTGCATGAGCTCGCGATGTCGCGATGTAAGCCGTTGGCAACCATAGTTGGCCCCCCCGAAAGCTCATTGACCTATATCACCTGGAACCCATGCGACACCAAGGGATTGCGCAAGGCTGTCGCAAGCCTACCTTTCGGCGGCATCGCGGTGGCGCGTGCGGTTGTCGCAGTGCCGCTCGGGCAGAGGTCGAACCGGGGTGAAACCGGGGTGAAAGCGGGGTCGGGGGGCGGTCCGCCGGCGCCCATTGCTGGGGGCCGGCAGCGCCGGTTCGCCGGCCCGGCGGGGCCGCAGGACTTGAGAGACTCTAACGACGCGTCACCCGCAGCGTGGGAGCGTCCAGCGTTCCCCCCAGCGTGCCCCCCACGCGGGCCGTTCCGTCCTCGCTGCGCCGGGTGAACAGGACGCTAAGGTGCAGCGTGCCGTCGCTGAGATCGACGGTCCCGGTGATGTCCACCTCGACCTCGCCGCTGACCAGGGCGGCCTGCACGATGTCCAGCGTGCCGTCCTCCAGCCGCGCATCCAGGCGCAGGTGATCGAAGGCAAGCAGGGCGGGCAGGGTGGCCGCCCGGTCGAGCGCGCGCCACGCGTCCGGCACCTGCAACTGGCCGTCGCGCGCACTCAGCGACGCTGAGCCGGCGGCCGCCCGTGCGGCCAGCCCGGACGCGCCGGCGGCCGCACCATCGGTCGCCAGGGTCAGGTTGGCGGAAGCGGCAATCGGGCCTTCGATCAGCGGCGGCAGGCCCAGCAGCATGGCCAGGGGCGCGGCATCGGCCTGGCGTGCCGACAGGGCGAGTCGGGGGCCGTCCGGCGTCTCGCCCACCTCCAGGTCGAGGCGGCCGTCGCCCAGGCGCGCATCTTCCACCAGTGCGGTCAGGCCATCAGCACCCAGCGAGGCGACTCCGTCGATGTCGGTGACGACGGCGTTGCCGCGGCGCACCTCGTCGGCCCGCAGCCGGATGAACAGGTCGCGGCCGCCGGGCTGGTCCAGCCACACCGGCACCTGGGCGAGCGCCTGGTCCAGGTCCAGGCTGTTGAGGTCGAACAGCAGGTTGAGGGTGTCGTCGGCGGCTTCCGGTAGGCCGATCCACAGGGTTCCGTCGCCGCCCAGGGGGGCGAGGTCGGTGATGCGGAACTGGGCGTCGCGCATCTCCCGGTCGGCTTCCATCACCAGGGTCTGGGACGCCTCTTCGGCCCCGGCACCGGGCGGTGCGACCTCAATCTGCGGGGCTGTGGTGGTGCCTTCCAGGCGGAACGACACCTGCCCCAGGGCATCGGGCTGTTCGGCCAGCGACAAGGCATCGACGGTGACGGCGAGATCGAGCCCGCGCTCGCCCAGCCGGTCGAGTGCCGCCTGCCAGGCTTCCAGGCCCTCCGGCGACAGGGTGGCGGTGGCCACGGCGATGCGGCCGGACACGGCATCCGGCTGCAAGCTGAGATCGCCGGAAAGCGCCTCCTCGCCGACGGTCGCTTCCACCCCGGTCAGCACCACCGCACCGTCGGACACCGACACCTGGCCGGAAAACCGGCCGATCCCGGCCAGCAGTGCCCCCAGGTCCGGCGGCAGGCCCGTGCGCTCCACCAAGGCCGACAGGTCGTCGGCGTCGACGGCAAGGGTGGCATCCAGCGCCGGCGACAGCGCGATGGAGCCGGAGGCCTGCAAGGCGGCATCGCCGCCGTCGATCGCCGCGGTCAGGGCCGCCGCTTCGCCCAGGGGGCCGTCGCCCTGCGGGCTCAAGGACAGCACCGTGGGCAGACCGTCCGGCCCCAGGCGGGCGCCGATGTGCCAGCCGCTGCCTTGCGGCGAGATGCGGATTTCCGCCAGGTCGACCGCGGTCGCGTCGCCGCCGGTGCCGGAAAGGCTCAGCCGGCCGGTGGTGGCCGACACCTCGTCCAGCACCACCGAGCCGGACGCGAAAGCCTGGAGGTTGAGCCGGGCCAGCACATCGGCCAGGTCCAAGGTGAGGCCGGAGGCGGCATCGCTGACGGTCGCCCCGGTGGTGCGCACAACCGGCCCGCCGTCCCAGGCAACTTCCAGTGGATCGGGCAGGGTGACGCTTTCGGCCAGCCCCAGATTGGCGAGTTCGGCGCCGGTCTGTCCGGCCAGGTGGTCGCTATCGAACCACAGCCGCCCCACGGTCATTCCGCCGTAGATCACCAGCGCCAGCACCAGGGCGACGACGACGAAGCGCAGGGGCGAAGGACGGTCGCGCGACATGGGCTGAACACTCCGAACGTGACTGGCGAGCAGAAGTGCTGCCCGCCATCACGCCGGCCGCGCCGCAATCGGCGCCGTCAGCCTTGTTCAGACGGCGCCTGCGGGATCCCCGTGGTGCGGGCCACCAGCACCAGCTTCTCGCCTTCCTGGGTGTGTAGCACTTCTTTCAGGGCTTCCACCACGGCCGCATCATACTTATCCGGGTGGTCGCTCATCACCGTCATGGCGAGATCGGGGGCGATGGCGCCGCGGTAGGAGCGCGGGCGGATGCGGGCGCAGAACACGTCGCACACGCCGAGGATGCGCGCACGGATGTTGATGGCATCGCCCGCCAGCGCCTCGGGATAGCCCGAGCCGTCCAGCCGCTCGTACATCTCCGCGATGCTCTCCTGCACCGGCAGCTGGAAGTCCACGTCCTTCAGGATGTTCAGCGCGTGCTCGATGTGCCGGTTCATCTCCACGATTTCTTCCGGCGTCAGCCGGCCCGGCTTGTTGACGATCTCGCGCGGCACCGCCTGCTTGCCGATCTGCGACAGGTTGGCGGCGATCTCCAGCGCCGACAGGTCCGTCGGGTCCAGGTTGAGGCGCTTGCCGACCAGGACGGAGAACCCGCTGAGCAGCCGCGAATGGCCGGCCAGGTAGGGGTCGGACAGTTCCACCGTCTTCACCAGCGCGTAGATCGACTGGCGCACCGCCTGTTCGCGCAGGCGGCGCTGTTCCACCAGCTCGGTAACGTCGCGGGTGACCGAGACGATGCCTTCGATGGTGCCGTCTTCGCGCGTCAGCGGCGTCTTGCTGATCTGCACGTCGTAGCGCTTGTCGCTGATGTAGAGCTGGTCCTCGATGGTGGGGATGTCGAGGCCGCGCAGGATCTGCTCGTCGGATTGGCGCAGGCGTTCCGCCGTGCCGTGGCCGAACAGCTGGTCGTCGCTCAGCCCGATCACGGCATCCGGCGTCTTCTTGAAGGCGCGGGCAAAGGCGAGGTTCACCCACTTGTAGATGCCGCCCGAGGTCTTCAGCCCGATGAATTCCTCCACGCTGCCGGTCACGCTGGCGAGGATCCGCCGCTGCGCATCGATGTGTGCGGCCATGTTGCGGAACTGGGTGGCGAGCGCCCGGTTGGCGGTGCTCTCCTGGTTGAACCAGATGGCGATCATCAGGCCGGCCACCATGATGGTGGCGAGCCCGCCGACGATCACCACGGTGGTGACCGCCGCCTGCAACGGCGCCAGTGCGGTGTCGCGGTCGGTTTCCGCCACCACCATCCAAGGCACGCTGCTCAACTCCACGCCGGAGGAGAACACCGTCTCCATGCCCGACAGGCTGGCCCGCTCCTCGAAGGGCAGCGGCGGGCTGGTGGCTGCATCGTCTTCAACGTCGACACGGCCGTCGTCCAGGCGGAACACCACGCCGTGCTCGTCGGTCTGGGCGATGGCGAAGCGCTCGCCGGCGGCGGCGAACAGCCCCGGCTCCAGGAAGCGGGCAAGGTCTCCGGTGATGTCCATGCTGACGATCAGGGCCGCGATGGGGCGCGGTTCCTGGGTCGGGTCGGGGTTCTGCAGCTCCAGGATCGGCCGCACCACGTCCACCACCATGCCGTGGTCGGTCACCCGGACGGCGGTGAAGCGCGCGTCGTTGTCCGCCACCACGCCGGCCACCAGGTCGCGCGCCGCCGGGGCGATGGCCGTGATCTGGCTGTTGACCAGGGGCGAGGCCTGATCGCTGCTGATGAGAAGCTGGCCTTCCGGGCCAACGGCATGGGCGGCCAGGAAGTCGTTGCGGGTGACGAAGGACGCCAGGATGGTGCTGACGTAGTCGCTCTGCTGCAGCAGCTGCTGGGCCAGTTCCGGGTCGTCGCCCTGGGTGAGTTCAGAGATGAACAGGCGCAGCGCGTTGCCGTTCACCGCCTGCCCGGTGAGCCGGACGACGCCGTCCAGCCACGTCTCGATGGTGTCCGCTCGGCTGCCGGCGCGCAGTTCGGTGCGCCGCTCCAGTGCTGTCAGCACCTCGGTCTCGCGGTCCTGGATGGCACTGACGCCCATGAAGATCGCCAGGATGACGACACCGACCAGCCCGGCCGACATCCAGGCCAGCCGGCGGGTCCGCCTGGGTTGCAGGTCGTCCAGTGACGTGTCTTCCAACACGCGGGTCATTTCGGTCATCGCAATGATCCTGTCCTTGGCGAGCCCCCAACGCAAGCGGGAGGCGGCAAAACGGCAAACCCTGTGCGACTGGGCATCACGGCTACTGCAACGATTGGGCGATGAAGGCCTGCGTCAGCTCCGGCGTCAGGAAATGGGTCCACCGGTGCGTGAGGTTGACCGAGTAGTCGGGGCGGTAGCCCAGGCGGCCGCGCGGCGGCAGGGGCACCCCGTAGTTGTCCAAAATCAAGGTGCGGTCGCCCATGTCCACGGCCAGGATCGCATGGTCCACTTGGCGGTCGGCGTCGTGGACGACGACGATGCGCATATCGTCGTTGTCGAACCCCAGCGCCAGCAGGGCGGCGAATTTGAGGATGGCGAAATCCTCGCAGTCGCCGCCGCGCTGGAGGGTTTCCAGCGGCGTCGCCCAGTAGTCGGTGAGGCCGTACAGCACGGTGTCTTCACGGTACTGGATGATCGAGTTGATCACCCGGTTGACCTCGCTCACCTGGTTTTCCGCCGAGGTGCCGCGCAGCCGTTCGATGGTCGACAGCCACACCGTCGTTTCCGGCGACGGGCAGCGGGTAACATCGGCCCTGCAGGCATCGAGCGTGGCCTGCTGCTCGCGCATGCGCTGCACCACGCCCACCCACTGGTGGATGGCCGAGTAGTCCGACGAGCGGAACTCGATCGATCCCCAGAGCCCGAACTGGTTGTTGGCGCCGCCGCCCGACTGGGCAAGGCCGAAGCTGCCGATGGCAAGCGAAACCGTGGCCAGGACCGGGGAAAGCCATCCTGTCGGCCATCGTAGGCGCCGCGTGCTCTCGCGTTTGCGGCGTCGTGCGCCGGACCAGGGAAGCGTCATTCTCGACCCGTCTCTTATTCCGTCAGCGCTTGGTCGAGCCCTCGCTCCAGCGGATGGAGGAGGTACTCAAGGATCGTCCGATGACCGGTCAGGATATCGACCGTGGCGATCATGCCCGGGATGATCGGCAGATCCTGGTCGCCGTTGCCCAGCGTGGCGTTTTCGGTGCGAACGGTGATCTCGTAGAAGCTCTCGCCGGTTTCCTCGTCGACGATGGTGTCGGCACTGATGCGTTCGACGGAGCCTTCCAGGCCGCCGTAGGACGCATAGTCGTAGGCGGTGATCTTCACGGTCGCCGGCAGGCCGGGGCGCAGGAACGCCACGTCGGACGGGCGGATGCGCGCTTCGATCAGCAGCGAGTCCTCGATCGGCACGATCTCGATCAGGTCCTGGCTGGGCTGGACCACGCCGCCCACGGTGGTGACGTTGACGCGGTTGACGATGCCGTCGACCGGCGAGCGGATGTCGGTGCGCACCACCCGGTCGGTGGCGCCGCGCAGCCCTTCCTCGATCACCGCCAGGTCGTTGCGGTGCTGGTTCAACTGCACCCGCGTTTCGGCGCGGAACTGGAGGAACTGGTCTTCGATGCGCTGGTGGGCTTCGCGGATCGCCGCTTCCGCCCGGTTCATCGCCCGGCGGGTCTGCTCAAGCTGGCCGCTCAGCTCGTTCACCCGCTGCTGCACTTGCAGGATTTCCACCCGCGGCACCACGCCGGGGCTCAGCGTGGCGTAGACGCCGAGTTCCTGCTGCGCCAGGTTGAGGCCGGTGGAATACTGGTCCTCCGCCGCGTGCAGCTCCTGCAGCTCCTGTTCGCGCTGTTCGGCCTGCTGGCGCAGGATGTTGAGCTGGTTTTCCAGTTCCGCCCGGCGGGCGTGGAACAGCTCGGTTTCGTCGGCGATGACGCTGGCGGCCTCTTCGCGCAATTCGTCGGGGAAGACCGGTTCATCCTCGCCGTTCAGCTCCGACTGGAGGCGGGCGATCTGCGCCTGCAACGCCCGCCGCTGGGCTTCCAACTCGCCGAGCTGGGAGGACAGGCCGGTGTCGTCGACGCGGATGAGGATCTGGCCTTCCTCCACCAGATCGCCGGGAGCGACCAGGATCTCCTCGATGATGCCGGGCTCCAGCGTCTGCACCACCTGCATCTGGCGCGAGGGCACCACGCGGCCCTGGCCACGCGTCACCTCGTCGATGGTGGCCCAGGCAGCCCAGGCGATGCCCACGACGAACATGGCCACCACCACCAGCAGCATCAGGTGGGTGGTGCGGCGCGGCCCCTGGTGCAGGGCGGCTTGGATCTCGTCGGCGAAATCGAAATCCGAGATCACGCTCGGCGGCCGCGACGAGATGGCGGAAGGCGCTTGCTCGCTCATGGTGTGTTGGTCTCGTCGTCCTCGGTCGCCTTGCTCGGCGTGCCGGCGGGCTGGGCCATCTGCACGGTGGCGACACGGCTGAACATCTGGCTGCGCTGGCGCGCCTGCGGCTGGCCCGTTGCTTGTGCCGGCTGCTGTGCCTGGGCCTGGGGCGCCTGGGCCTGGGGCGCCTGGGGTCCCTTCACCTGGGGCTGTGGCGTACCCTGCGCCACACCTTGCGCCACGCTCTGTGCCGCGCGCAGGGCGGCCTGCGGCACGCCTTCAGCGGCGGGGTGGCCGCCACCGCGCAGCGTCGCCAGCACCTGGTCGCGCGGCCCGTCATGCATGATGCGGCCATCGTCGATGACGATGAGGCGCTGGACCACCCGCAGCAGGCTGGTGCGGTGGGTGGTGACGATCAGGGTGCGGCCCTGGGCCATCACCGCATCGAGCCGGCTGATGAAGTTGCGCTCGGACTGCAGGTCCATGGCGCTGGTGGGTTCGTCCAGCATCAGGATGGGCGGATCCATCAGCACCGCACGGGCAAGCGCGATGGCCTGGCGCTGGCCGCCGGAGAGCATCTGGCCGCGCTCGCCCACCGGCAGGTCGTAGCCCAGCGGGTGGCTGCCGATGAACGCATCCACGCCGGCAAGCTGGGCGGCCCTGAGCACCATGGCGTCGTCGGCATAGGGCGCGCCGATGGCGATGTTGTCGCGCACGGTGCCCTGGAACAGGGTGACGTCCTGCATCACCAGGCCGATGCCGCGGCGCACGTCCGACGGGTGGTACTGGCGCAAGTCGATCCCGTCGACCAGCACGGCCCCCTCGTCGGGCTCGTAGAAGCCGACCAGCAGGCGCCCCAGCGTCGTCTTGCCCGAGCCGATGCGGCCGA
>JAGQRL010000006.1 GCA_020425485.1 Rhodospirillaceae bacterium | reverse complement strand
CCGAGCCAACCAAGCGCGAAAGCGCGCTCGCCGGTCAGAGCTGGGAGATGGTGCCGGTGATCGCGTTGAGTTCGAGCCGGACGCGCTCGAAGTCGATGGTGGTCACGTCGACGATGTAGCTGGAGCCGACGCGTTCGATGCTGTTCAACTCGGACACGAAGCCCATCTGGAAGAGTTCGTTTAGCAGTTCGGTGAGGGCGATTTCGGTGGTCGCTTCGGCCGGGGCCACCGGAACCGATTCAGGCTGCTGGGCCAGAACCGGCAGGGCGGGTGCTGCCAGGGTGATGCCGAGGGCGGCGGCGGCGAGCGTGCGGAACATCGGCGGGTCTCCTTTTATGGGCCATACACGCGGGCGGATCCGCGTGGGGTCCACCCATCATTGCAGAGCCGATATGGCATGGTCGAGGCCGTCGAGTGACAGCGGGTAGACATGGCCGCCGAGAATGGCGTGGCCGGGGCGGCGATGGCCCGGCTGCCGCCGGGGGTCGGCGCCGGTGAGCGTCGGGTCCATCCAGGAGACCGCGCGGTACTTGCGCACCAGATGCACCAGCTCGCGCACCGGCTCCGGCAGGGGGCCGATGCCGATCACGCGGTAGGCCGCCGGAAAGGCGCCGGCCAGCCGGGCCGCATCCAGCACCCGCGGCCGGCCGGTGGCATCGGCCTGGCGGAAGCGCAAGCCGCCACCCGGCACCGGCGCCAGCAGGTCGAACAGGTAGACGTTGCGGAACTCCGCCTTGAAGGCGTGGAGCAGGGTGCGCCAGGTGTCGGAAACGCCGTGCGCCGCGCTGTCCTCGGTCACCAGCACCAGCAGGCGCACCGGGGCGCGCCGGCCCTTCTGGTTGACCAGGCTGGTGGAGCCGTCGGCGCGGGCCACCTGCGCCACTGTCGCCGGCACGTCGATCTCCGCGGTGGTGACCGTGTGGCCGAAGCCGCGCAACCGGCGCAGCGCCAACTGCAGCGTGGCGGGCGTGATCTGCCGGCTGCCTTCGACATCGGCGAAGCTGCGGTCGCGCCAGGCCGCCGCCGGTACGGCATCCGGCAGGTCCGGGCCCGGGCGGGCAGCACCCGCCGGAAGCGGGCTGATGCGGGCCAGTGGCCGCGGGCCGGTGGGCGGCGGCGTGGCGCCGGGGCCGGTGGCTTCGCTGCGCAGGCTCGCCACCAGGCGGTCGATGGTCGGGCCGTCGATGATGTGGTCTGCGGCGGTGTCACCGCCGGTGCCCAGCAGCCCCAGCAGTTCGTCGCGCAGCCGGTCGGGATTGTCGGCGGAGCCGTTGGCGCGGCTGTCCTTGAGGCAGGCCTCGAACACCTGGCCGAAGCGATCGAACTGGCGTTCGTCCTTCACCAGCGTCATGCGCGCCAGATGGAACAGCTCGTCGATGCCGAAGCGGCCGATGCCCAGCTTGACCCCCTGCAGGAGGTCCAGGTGATCGGACGGGGTGACCGGGATGCCGGCAGCCCTGAGGCGATAGAAGAGATCGAGGAACACCGCGCGTCCTCGCGTTGGTCGGCTAGACGGCCGCCACCGCGTCCAGCGGATGGCAGCGGCTAAGCTCGTCCAGGTCGTCCTCGCTCTTCAGCAGGGCGCCCTGCATCGGCACATGGGCGCGGCCGCGGCCGCCGGCGTCGAGCTGGCCGGGGGTCACCCCTTCCAGGCGCAGCAGGCGCACCCAGTCGATCAGCTCGGAGGTGGACGGCGGCTTCGCCAGCGTGCCGACGGCGCGGATCTGGAAGAACAGGTTGAGGGCGGCGCGCATCAACTCGGCTTCCAGGTCGGGGAAATGCACCGCCAGGATGCGCTGCATGGTCGGCCGGTCGGGGAAGCGGATGAAGTGGAAGAAGCAGCGGCGCAGGAAGGGGGCCGGCAGCGTGCGCTCGTTGTTGGAGGTGATGATGACGATGGGCCGGTGCTTGGCGCGGATGGTTTCCCGCGTTTCCGGCACGAAGAACGACATCTGGTCGAGCTCGTGCAGCAGGTCGTTGGGGAACTCGACATCGGCCTTGTCGATCTCGTCGATCAGCAGCACCGGCCGCTCTTCGGCGTTGAACGCCTCCCAGATGCGGCCGCGCTTGATGTAGTTGGAGATCGCGTTGGCGCCTTCATAGCCGAGCTGGCTGTCGCGCAGGCGGGCCACCGCATCGTATTCGTACAGCCCCTGTTGCGCCTTGGTGGTCGACTTGATTTCCCACGACAGGAAGGGCGCATCGAGGAAGCGGGCGATCTCGCGGGCCAGCACGGTCTTGCCCGTGCCCGGCTCGCCCTTGATCAGCAACGGCCGACCCAGTGCCACGGAGGCGTTGACCGCAAGGGCCAAATCCTCGGTTGCGACATAGGTGCTGGTGCCGGTGAAACGGGGCAGAGACATGGATCGGCGCAACTTGTGTGGACGCGTAGACCGTCAGTCTGCCACGACCATGGTTACCATCGGGTTACCCCGCGGCAAGTGCCGACACAAGGTCTTGTTCGATAGCCGTCAAAGCATTTGCCGCCGCCGACCCGTCGGGCCCGCCCGCCTGGGCCATGTCGCGGCGGCCGCCGCCGCCCTTGCCGCCGACCGCCGCGGCCCCCGCGCGCACCAGGGAAACCGCGTCCAAGCGGTCGGTCAGGTCTTCGGTCAGCGCCACCACCAGCGAGGCCTTGCCGTCGGCGGTGGAGACCAGCGCCACCACCCCCGACCCCAGCTTCGCCTTCAGCGCGTCCGCCATCGGTTTCAGCTCCCGTGGCGGGGTGTCGTCGACCACCCGGAAGGCGACTCGGAGGCCGCCGACGCTGCGCAGCTCCGGTTCGCCGGTGGTTCCGCCGGCCGCCAGGCGCTTGCGCATCTCGCTAAGTTCGCGTTCCAGCCGGCGGCGATCTTCCAGCAGGCTCGACACCCGGCCGGGCACATCGTCCACCGCCACCTTCAGCGTGCCGGCCAGATCCTGCAGCAGGGCCGACTGGCCGACGCCGTAGCTGACGGCGGCTTCGCCCGTTACCGCTTCGATGCGGCGGATGCCGGCGGCCACGGCCCCTTCAGTGACGATGCGGAGCGCGCCGATGTCGCCGGTGCGCCGCACATGGGTGCCGCCGCACAGCTCCAGGGAATAGGTGCGGTTGCCGTCGTGGCCCATGCTGACCACCCGTACCGTCTCGCCGTATTTCTCGCCGAACAGCGCCATCGCCCCCTGGGCCACCGCTTCTTCCGGGCTCATCAGCACGGTGCGCACCTCGTCGTTCTCGCGGATGCGCTCGTTGACCTCGCGCTCGATGGAGCGGAGCTGGACGGCGTCGATGGGCTGGGGATGGCTGATGTCGAAGCGCAGCCGGTCGGGCGCCACCAGCGAGCCGCGCTGGGCGACGTGCAGGCCGAGCTGGCGGCGCAGCGCTTCGTGCAGCAGGTGGGTGGCGGAATGGTGGGCGCGGATGGCGGTGCGGCGGCCGCTGTCCACCACCAGGTGCACGGGGTCGCCCACCTTCAGCGTGCCGGTCTCCACCGTGGCGTGGTGCACCCACAGGGTTTCCGCGGCCTTCTTGGTGTCGGTGACGCGCGCGGCCGCACCGGTGGGGGCGGAAATGGTGCCGGTATCGCCCACCTGGCCGCCCGATTCGGCATAGAACGGCGTCTGGTTCACCAGGATCTGGGCTGCGGTGCCGGCCTCGGCACTCTGCTGTTCGGCACCGTCCACGACGATGGCGACGATCTCGCCCTCGGCGTCCTCAGTGGCGTAGCCGAGGAATTCCGTGGCGCCGAGGCGGTCGCGCAGGTCGAGCCAGAGCTGGCCGGTGGCGGCATCGCCGGAGCCGGCCCAGTGGCGGCGGGCTTCGGCACGCTGCTGCGCCATGGCGGCATCGAACCCGGCGGTATCGACGGCACGGCCCTGGCCGCGCAGCACGTCCTGGGTCAGGTCGAGCGGGAAGCCGTAGGTGTCGTAGAGCTTGAAGGCGACGTCGCCGGGCAGCTTCTGGCCCTCGCCGAGCCGGGAGGTTTCCTCCGCCAGCAGCTTCAGGCCGCGGTCGAGCGTGGTCTTGAAGCGGGTTTCCTCCAGCTTCAGCGTTTCGGTGATCAGCGCCTCGGCGCGGCCGAGTTCGGGGAAGGCCGCCCCCATCTGGGCGACCAGCGCCGGCACCAGGCGGAACATCACCGGATCGGCCGCCCCCAGCATGTGGGCGTGGCGCATGGCGCGGCGCATGATCCGCCGCAGCACGTAGCCGCGGCCTTCGTTGGACGGGCTGACGCCGTCGGCAATGAGGAAGGAACAGGCGCGCAGGTGGTCGGCGATCACCCGGTGGGAGACCTTGCCCGGCCCGTCCGGCTCGGTGCCGGTGGCGAGTGCGGAGGCTTCGATGAGCGCCCGCATCAGGTCGATGTCGTAGTTGTCGTGCTTGCCCTGGAGCACCGCGGCGACGCGTTCCAGCCCCATGCCGGTATCGATGGACGGGCGCGGCAGGGCGACCCGTTCCTCCGGCGTGAGCTGCTCGAACTGCATGAACACGAGGTTCCANNCTCGATGAAGCGGTCGCCGTCCTCATCGGGGCTCCCCGGCGGGCCGCCGGGGATGTTCGGCCCGTGGTCGAAGAAGATCTCCGAGCAGGGGCCGCAAGGGCCGGTGGGCCCCATCGCCCAGAAATTGTCGGAGGTGGGGATGCGGATCACCCGGTCGTCGGAGAGCCCGGCGATCTTCTTCCACAGGGCCGCGGCCTCGTCGTCATCGTGGTAGACGGTGACCAGCAGCTTGTCGGCCGGCAGCCCGAAATCCCGGGTCAGCAGCGTCCAGGCCAGCTCGATCGCCAGGTCCTTGAAATAGTCGCCGAAGGAAAAGTTCCCCAGCATCTCAAAGAAGGTGTGGTGGCGGGCGGTGTAGCCGACGTTTTCCAGGTCGTTATGCTTGCCGCCGGNNGGCGCGCACGCATTTCTGCGAGGTGACGGCGCGCTGGTAGGGCCGGGTCTCGCCGCCGGTGAACACGGTCTTGAACTGGACCATGCCGGCGTTGGTGAACAGCAAGGTGGGATCGTTGCGCGGCACCAGCGGGCTGGAGGCGACGACCTCGTGGCCGTTGCGCTGGAAGAACCCAAGGAAGCTGTTGCGGATTTCGTTGGTGGTCGCCATTGCTCGTCTGACCCCGATCGGCCCCATCGCCAGGTGGCCGAAGATGTAGCCCCAATGCGGTTTCCACCGCCATTCCAATCGGTTCCAGCCCGCACCCCGACTCGGCCGCCCAATCGTCTGCACTGGGTTGGACGGCCGGGCGGGGCTACGGGCTGGCGCTGACCGATCGAAAAATGCTCTAGCGTCCGCGGACTGTCCAGGTTCCGCGGACGCTGGGCCTGCATGGGAGCCGGCGGGCCGAGGTTGCGGCCTACTCCTCCTCGACGCCGTCGGTGTCGGACTCGCCGACCATCATCTTTTCGGAAACCAGACCGGCGTTCTCGCGGATCCGCCGCTCGATGGTGTCGGCAATCTCCGGGTTGTCGCGCAGATAGGCCTTGGCGTTTTCCCGGCCCTGGCCGATGCGCTGGGCATCGAAGGAGAACCAGGCGCCGGACTTCTCCACCACGCCGGCCTGCACCCCCAGGTCGAGCAGTTCGCCCACCTTGGAGACGCCTTCGCCATACATGATGTCGAACTCCACCGATTTGAACGGCGGCGCCATCTTGTTCTTCACCACCTTCACGCGGGTCTGGTTGCCGATGTTGGTGTCGCGGTTCTTGATGGCGCCGATGCGCCGGATGTCCAGGCGCACCGAGGAATAGAACTTCAGCGCATTGCCGCCGGTGGT
>JAGQRL010000401.1:4543-7123 GCA_020425485.1 Rhodospirillaceae bacterium | reverse complement strand
CGCCCAGCCCCAGAAATGCGACCTTCATGGCCATGGTTGTCGTCCGATGCTTGGTGATCCTCGGCCGACCATAGCGCATTTTCCGACCGGTCTGCACCAGCCCTCACCCCCGCCCGGGCGCCCAAGCCATTGTAAAATATTGGGTGGCCGGGTGGGGGAGAGGGCCGGAACCGACTGCGCCAAAGGCGAACAAACCCTAGAACGTCGTCTCCCACACCGGGGCGCAGGGGTTGCCGAGGTTGCAGTAGGAAATGCGCTCGGCCGGTCCGCCGAAATAGGGTGGCCGCCAACCCTCCATCAGCCGGGCGAAATGCTCCACCAGGGTGCGGCCTTCCGAGGGTCCCGGCAGCCCGCTGCCGGCGGCCTGGAACAGCAGCGGCACCTCACCGGTGCCATCGCGGAACCGCCACGCCAGATCCAGGGTCTCGCGCAGCACGACGGGGGACACCACCACCTGCGGCATGCCGGCGGTGGGCTCGCGGGCGTTCAGCGTGTAGTGCACAAGCTGCACATTGGTGACCGCACCGCTGTTGAGCAGCAGGTGGACGACGCAGTCGATCTGCGCATCGATGGCATCGCTGACCGCGGCGGCCCGCGCCGCATCGTTGGGGTAGCCGCGCGCCACCGCCTGGGCGATCGCCCAGTCTCCGGGGGTGAGGATTTCCACCGTTGCCGGCTCCAGCCGCGAGACCGGCTGGGCCACCGCCGCCACGGTGTCGCGGCAGGCTTCGCCAAGCTGGGCCTGGGTCGGCTGGGTTTCCGGCAGGGCGGCCGCACGCGGGGTGACCGGCGGCGGCGAGGAGGAACAGGCGGCCAGCACCAACAGCCCGCTGGCGAGCAGCAGGCCGCCGATGTACTTGAGCGGGGAGGCCGGCCGAGCCCGGCCCATCGTCATCACCGAACCGCCGGGGCCGCACCGCGCCTGCGGCAAGGCCCCGGGATCCGGCAGGCTGGAGGGTTATGCCACCGGATGGCGCAGCTGCGGGTTGGGCGACGGCGGCTTGGTGGCATAGCTGTAGAACCCCTTGCTCGTCTTGCGCCCCAGATATCCCAGTTGGACCAGGCGCTGCAACGTGTGCGGGGGCGAGCAGTACTGCTGGCGAACATCATCGTAGATATTTGACGCCATGGCATAGACCACGTCGAGGCCAATGTAGTCGGCCAGCGCGAAGGGGCCCATGGGGTAGCCCGCACCGGTCATCATGGCGCGGTCGATGGCATCGATGGTGCCGGTGCCGCGCTCCAGCATGCGCACGGCATCGAGGATGTAGGGGGTGAGCAGCCGGTTGACGATGAAGCCGGTGGTGTCCTGCACCAGCACCGGCTCCTTGCCGATGGCCGTGCAGAAGTTGATGAGCCGGCGCACCGACTGGTTCGACGTCTCGAACGCGTGGATCACTTCCACCAGCGACATCACCGGGGCCGGGTTGAAGAAGTGCAGCCCGGCGACCCGCCCCCGCTCCTTGCACACGCTCATCATGGCGGTGACCGACAGGGTGGAGGTGTTGGTGGTCAGCAGGCATTCGGGGCCGACGATGCCCTCCAGCCGCTGGAACAGGGCACTCTTGATCTCCAGGTCTTCCTTCACGCTTTCGATCACCAGGTCGCATTCGGCGACATCGCTTTCGCTGGTCGTCAGCGTGATCTTGGCGAGGATCTCATCGCGGGTTTCCGCCGGCATCTTGCCGCGGTCCACCAGCTTGCCCAGGTCGCCGGCGAGGGACTGCTGCGCCCGGTCGGTCGATCCCGGCGTGGCCTTGACCGCGACCACCGGAATGCCGGCCTTGGCGATGACATGGGCCATCCCGAGGCCCATGGTCCCGGTTCCGATGATACCAACCTTCTCGATTTCCATACGCCTCGTCCTTCTTCTGGCTTTGCCCGTGTGCCGGATGCGGTGCGCGGACCGGGGCACCGCGCGGCGCGCAGTATGGCGCCGAGCGGTCAATCAATCCATAGATTATCAACTCAAAGTTTTGCGTCCGCGACGCTGATCCGGGCGGCCAAGCGCCCAGTCTCACACCCTTGGCCCCGGAAGAGAAGCCCGCGCCCTTGCGATGTGATGGCTGTCGAACCGCGGCAAGCTGTGGCAGAAACGGCCGATCGCCCGATCCGCCGGGGCGGTGGGCATCGCCAGGGTCGGGGGCCGCGGCCCCCGGCGGGTACTGGCGGTCGGACCAATGGACGCAGTGCCGGCGGGGAGTTTCGCATGGTTGCAGCGATGACCGGTGACGACACGGCGTGCGGACTGCTGGCCGCCCAGCACCTGCGGGCGCAGGTGGCGGCCGGTGTCGTTTCCGCCGATCCGCGGGTGACCGCCGACCAGGTGCAGCCTTCCAGCATCGACCTCAGGCTGGGGGCCACGGCCTACCGGGTGCGCGCCAGCTTCCTGCCGGGCGCCGGCCACGACGTGGCGGCCCGGCTCGACGCCATGCGCATGCACGCGCTGGATCTCACCGATGGCGCGGTGCTGGAGCGCGGCTGTGTGTACATCGTGCCGCTCATGGAACGGCTGGCCCTGCCGCCGGAGATGACGGCCATCGCCAACCCGAAAAGCTCCACCGGGCGGCTCGACGTGTT
>JAGQRL010000401.1:2646-4488 GCA_020425485.1 Rhodospirillaceae bacterium | reverse complement strand
CCGCTCTATGCCGAAATCGCGCCGCGCTCCTTCAGCGTGCTGGCCCGCCCGGGCGACCGGCTGGTGCAGCTTCGCCTGCGTTCCGGGCCGCGCCGCACGTCCGATGCCGAGCTGAAGGACCTGCACGCCGACATCCGCCTCGTTAATCCCGCCCCCGCCGATATCGACATCGACAACGGATTGCCGGTGACGGTGGACGTGCTGGGCGACGGGCCGGGCAAGGTGATCGGCTACCGGGCGCGCAAGCATGCCGGGCTGATCGACCTGGGCAAGGTCGGCCACTACCGCATGGCCGATTTCTGGGAACCGCTCTATGCCGGCGACACCGGCGGCCTGGTGCTCGACCCCGACGATTTCTACATCCTGGCCTCGCGTGAGCGGGTGAAGGTGCCGGAAACCCACGCCGCGGAAATGGTGGCCTACGACACCCTGATCGGCGAATTCCGGGTGCACTATGCCGGGTTCTTCGACCCCGGTTTCGGCGATCCCAAGAGCGGCGGCGAAGGGTCCCGCGCGGTGCTGGAGGTGCGCTCCCACGAGGTGCCCTTCGTGGTCGACCAGGGCCAGACGGTGGGCCGGCTGGTCTACGAGCGGCTGACGGCGGTGCCGGACATCCTCTACGGCTCGGGCATCGGCTCCCACTACCAGCGCCAGGGCCTGGCACTCAGCAAGCACTTCGCCCGGCCCGGCACCTGAGCTGTGCCGCCGTGGCTGCGGTGGTCCTAGCTGTCGCAGGCGAGAGAAAACCTCTCGACCGTCATGGTTTTGTGGGCAAAGTTACCCCGGAGTGTGACGGAATCGCGCAGAGAAGCAGAGATTCCCTGCCGGTTCGGAAGCAGTTGGTGAAAGGGAGCGCCCATTGGCGGCCGACGCAACCGACGATCCTTCCATCGCCAGGAGCGCGTTGGGTCGAATCTTGGGGCAATGCCGGCGCCACTGGCTTGGCATCCTCGCCTTTTTGCTGTGTACCCTCGGCGGAATGGTCGGCGGCTGGTTCGTCGGCTACGAGCTGGCGGTGGACAATGCCGAAGACCGCATCGTCGAATACACCACCGCCTATGCCGACCGCACCGAAGAGCAATATGCCGAGGTGCGCCGCCTGCTGATCGAAGCCAACAGCGATTCCCGGGGCCGCTGCAGCGATGACGACCTGCTGGCCCTGCGCCGCTACGTGTTCGAGTCGCCCGTGGTGGCGGACATGGCCCGGCTCGACGATCACCGGGTGATCTGCACCACCAGCATCGGCCGCCTCGACGAGCCGATCACGGAGACCGAGCCCACCTATGTCAGCCCCACCGGCATGCGCTGGTACACCGATGTGGAGCTGGCGATCTCCTCCCGCGTTCGCGGCCTGGTGCTGGAACTGGGCACCGCCAACGCCGTGCTCGACCCGCGCGTCCTCAGCTATGCCGACGAGGAGGGAACCCACTACACCATTCTCGTCGTCGATCCCGAAGACCAGACGGTGGTTCGGGCGACCGGTTCGGAACTTCCGCTGGATCCCACCCAAGTGGTGGCCCACTTCCGCGAAGTCGGGCACGACGGCGTCGTCGAAGGCGAAGTGGTGCCCGGCTATGTCGGCGCGCTGCACTGCCATGCCACCTCGATCATCTGTGTGGCGGGCCTGCGCGCGGTGGACGAGATCGTGTCCAGGGATATCGGGCTGATCAACGCCTTCATGGCCATGGGTGGGGCCGTTGGGGCCGGCATCTCCTTGGCTGGCCTGATCGTCCTGCGCCGCGACCGCGCCCTGCCCAGCCGGCTGCGCCGCGCCATCCGGTCCGACCGGCTGCATGTGGAATACCAGCCCCAGGTGGATTTCGTGAACCGCCGGGTGATCGG
>JAGQRL010000401.1:0-2528 GCA_020425485.1 Rhodospirillaceae bacterium | reverse complement strand
GTGGTGGAGGATATGGCGGAGCTGCTGGCCGAACGGCCGGAGCTGTCGGTGTCCATCAACTTCGCCGCGGCCGACCTGACCGACGGGCGGCTGGTGGAGCGGTTGCAGCGGGCCTCGGCCCTGGCTGGCGTGCCCGGCAGGCAGTTCGGCATCGAGCTGACGGAACGGGCCGCCGGCAACGATCCGCGCGTGCGCGCAACCCTGGCGGCGGCCAGGGAAGCCGGCCACAAGGTGGCGATCGACGATTTCGGCGTCGGATATTCCAACCTCGGATACCTGCAAACCATGCCGGTGGACTACCTGAAGGTCGACAAGAGCTTCACCGACACCGTCGGCACCGGCTCGGTGCGCGCCAGCATCGTGCCGCAGATCCTCGACATGGCCGGGACGCTGGACCTGGGCATCGTCGTGGAGGGGCTGGAGACGGAGCCGCAGGTCGCCTATTTCGCCGGCCGCGGCGTGTGCTTCGGCCAGGGCTGGCTGTTCGCCCCCGCCATGCCCGCCACCACCTTCTTCCGCTCCTGGCTTGAAGACTGGGAGGCGGACGCCGCTGCAGAGGCGGCCAAGGGCCCGGCCGTGGCGGCCCCGATCGCCTGAACCCGGTCTCTCCAATCGGCCAAACGGATGTGACCGCGCCACGCGTCGGCCCGCTGGGCCGCGGCGCCGCCGGACTGCAGAAATCGGCGTTGAATTAACGAAACTCGTTTTAGTCTTAACGCTCGATTAACGACGTTGACGGATATTCGTACTATCGCGCGTAAGTCTTAGACAAAGGTCGATTTTAGCGTGACTCAGGTGGAAGTGAGCACGGCGGCGATCCAGGACGTCGTGATGCGGTGGGTCAGGCGGCTCGGTAGGGAAGCCACCATGGGGTTGGCGCTGCTGGCCTGCGTGGCGACGGGCGGTCTCGCCGGCCGGTCTCTCGGTGACTGGCTGGTGCTCGACTCCGCCCAGGATCGGGTCAACGCGGTGGCGACGGCCCTGATGGAGCGGACCGACGAATACTACGAGATGGTGGTCAGCCTGCTGATCGAGGCCAATGGCGATCGCCTTGGCCCGTGCAGCGACGACGAGCTGTTCAGCCTGCGCCGCATGGCCTTCGCCACGCCGGTGGTGGCCGATATCGGGCGGCTGCGCGGTGGCCGGATGATCTGTGCCACCAGTGCCGGCCGGCTGGCCGAACCGATCGACCAGGGCGAGCCCGACTTTGTCGATGGGCGCGGCGTCCGCTGGTTCATCGATACCGACATCCTGCTCAGCGAGGAGATCAGCGGGCCCGTCCTGGAACTGGGCAATATCAGCGCGGTGGTCGATCCGCGGGTGTTCACGGAGAACGACAGTCCGGGCATTGCGCTGTCCCTGCTGGCCATCGATCCGTTCGAGGGCACGGTCTTGCGCACGGTGGACGATGGCTTCCCGTTCGATGCCCGCCTGCTGGTGGGTGAGAACGCTGCAAGCGATGCCGATCTGGGCCTGTCGGACTACCTGACGGCGCTGGTTTGCGGTGGCGAGACCATCGTCTGCGTCGCTGCGGCCCAGACGGAGGACGATGCCCGCGCCCGCGGCGACCTGCTGGTCAAGGCGTTCGGGGGAATGGGCGGGCTGGTCGGCGCCAGCGCCTTCTTCGTCGGCTTCCTGCTCATCCGCCACGACCGTTCGCTGCCCAGCCAGTTGCGCCGTGCCATCCGCAACGACCGCCTGCATGTGGAGTACCAGCCACAGGTCGATTTCCGCGACTGGCGGGTGGTGGGCATGGAAGCCCTGGTGCGCTGGACCGACGAGAGCGGGGTGCGCCATCGGCCGGACCATTTCGTTGCGGTGGCCGAACAGCACGGCTTCGTTTCGGAGATCACCGCACTGGTGATCCGCCACGTCGTCCACGACACCGGCGCGCTGCTGCTCGAACGGCCCGAACTGCACGTGTCCATCAACTTCGCCGCGGCGGATCTGGCGGGGCGGACCCAGGTGACCCTGCTGGACCAGGCGCTGGCGGCCGCCGGCGTGCCGGCCTCCCAGGTGACCCTGGAGCTGACCGAACGGGCCGCCTGCAACGACCCCCAGCTCAAGGCGACGCTGAATGCCGCGCGCGCCGCCGGCCACCAAGTGGCCATCGACGATTTCGGCATCGGCTTCTCAAACCTCTCCCATCTCCAGTGCATGCCCGTCGACTACCTGAAGGTGGACAAGAGCTTCACCGACACCGTGGGCACGGATTCGCCGCGCGCCAGCATCGTGCCGCAGATCCTCGGCATGGCCAGCGCGCTCGATCTGGGCGTGGTGGTGGAAGGAGTGGAGACCGAACAGCAGGTGGCCTATTTCGCCGAGCGCGGCGCCCGCATCGGCCAGGGCTGGGTGTTCGCCCGGGCCATGCCGATCGACGAATTCTGCAACTGGCTGGCCGACTGGGATGTCCGCCACGGCGGCCGCGAGGTCGGCACCTGACGCCGTTGCATGCCTTCGGCAAGACCGGTTCCAGCCCTCACCCCCGCCCGGCCACCCAATCTTTTACAATGGCTTGGGTGGCCGGG
>JAGQRL010000063.1 GCA_020425485.1 Rhodospirillaceae bacterium | reverse complement strand
CACCAGCACCGCCCGCGGCAGCGCCGGCAGGGCGCCGATGGCGGCATCGGCATGCTCGTCCAGCCCGATGCGGCGGAAGCCCCAGCCAGCCAGCGTGTCCAGGGCCGCGGCCAGGTTGACCACGCGCACCAGCGGCACCCGCTCGATCCCGCCGGAGGCGCTGCGCGCCAGCGTGCCGGTCACCTCCGGCGCATGGCGGTCGCTCACCAGCACGCCGAGCGCGCCGAAACTGGCGGCCGAGCGGATGACCGCGCCGACATTGTGCGGATCGGTGACATGGTCGAGCGCCACCACCACGGCGGGGCCGGCGCGCGTTTCGGCCATGCGGCCCAGATCGTCCAGGTCGGTGGGCGGCAGCGGGCCGATCTCCACCACCACGCCCTGGTGCACGGCCGCCGGCGGCACCAGGCGCTCCAGGCGCTGGCGGGTGAGCACCTGGGGGGCCGGCCGGTCGATGCCGGCGGCCTTGGCGTCGGCCACCGCCTGGGCCAGTTCCGCCTCCGCGGCGTCCAGGCACATCAGGCGATGGACCGGGCGCTCGGGGTTCAGCAGGGCTGCCCGCACCGGATGCCAGCCGAACAGGAACTTGTCGGGCAGCCGGTTGGGCCGGGCGCCGGGCCGGTTGGCGTGGGGGCGGCGGCCGGGCGGCTGGCGGGCGGGATCCTTGACGGGGTCCATGGCGGGGTCCGGGTCGGGGGGCGAAGGCATGCCGGATAGCCTGTTGACACGCCAACGCCAAGGGGCATAGTGCGGCGCTTCCGGTCGCCCGGCGACTGGACGACGCTTTGGCGTCGCACCGGCCCACTCCCCCACCCGGCCCCCACGGCAGTCTGCTGAATTGGGTGGCCGGGTGGGGGAGTGGGCTGGAACCGATCCCAGAAGGTCATGCCAATGACCACGGGGTCCTTCGGCTGGAGGGGTGCCCGAGTGGCTAAAGGGGACGGGCTGTAAACCCGTTGGCGTACGCCTACGTTGGTTCGAATCCAACCCCCTCCACCACGCTTCGCCCTTGCGGGCTACGCGTGGCGCAGCCATGCGGAGACCGGTAGGGCGAAGCAGTGTCCGGCGTAGCTCGAGCGTGATCGAGCGGAGACGGACTGGAGCCACCTCTTGTGGTACGTCTACATCATCCGCAGCACAGTTCGTCCCGATCAGGAATACGTCGGTGCGACATCTGATCTCCGGCAACGGTTGACCGAGCACAATTCCGGCAAATCGAGCCACACGGCGAAATTCGTTCCGTGGGAACTGGTGTGGTACTCGGCGTTTCCGGCAAAGCTCAGAGCTCTTGAGTTCGAGAGATACCTGAAATCACACTCTGGCAGGGCCTTTTCCAGAAAACGGCTCCTTTGAGTGGAGCGTTTCGAGTGAGGATCGCCGAGGAGCTGGGCTCCGAGGCGCCCGCCAAATCCGCTACAGCCTTCCACAGGAATCGATCCGGGCACGACCGCTGAAGAGCGATGCCCTTGCGGGCTACGCGTGGCGCAGCCGTCGAAACCGTCCAGACAGCTCCTAGCGAGGATCGTCGAGTGGTCGTGAGAGACGCCTCGCTCCGCGCTGCCGACTATCCGATATTGGCGAACTTGGTGCCAAAGCGGGCGAAGTGGCACAGCAGGCCTTCGTTGGGGTTCTGTGCCAGGGTCCGCAGGTTCTGGGCGGTGGCGGGGTTCTGCTGGCCTTCATACACCACCCAGCAGATCACCAGCGCGATGACCAGGAAGATCCAGAACTCCACGGACATCAATAGCGCCATGACAAGCTCACCGATCCCGGTAAGAATTGCGGTGAGCAGCCGCAACATCGCCTGCACGGCCGGCCACACCTGCAGCCGCAGAATATTGCCGGCGCCGACCAGCAGATAGTTTATCGCCGCCTGAAGATTGTCGCGGATCCATTGCAGCAAGCCGGGGTTCGGCCTCGCGATGTTCCTGACGACTTGCGCATTGGCCCGGATGCACTGAACGACATAGTTGTTGAGCCGCGACAGGGCCTGCCCGGCCGCCCGCATGTCGCCTCTGGCCATAAAACTCTCGTAGGCGGCATACAATTGCCGATAGGTGGCCTGTTGAGCTTCTGAAAATCCAGGAGGAGGCATATTGGAGGGTAGAGGTACAGTCGCTGGTCCGCCGCCCATTTCAGTCTCCTCTCAGTACAAACGTTCCCATTATTCGCTGTTCGCCTAACATTTAGGCGCATTCTTGGATGAAGTTAACATTCAATAGTATTGTTGGCATTGTCGCAACAGAAAAGCGGCAATTCAGCGGCGCCATTGTTAAATGCCGGCACGCTGAGTACGGGTTTGTTCGCCTGAATGGCCGCTTGGGTTGTGCAAACGTCGCCCGCAAATCGGCGCTAACCTGTGGCGGTCCTGGGGTCCGCCACCGGCGATGGGGCCGGCCGCGCCACGCGTACTAATTTACCGATGATCGAGGAGCGGGTGCCATCGGCAGGCGTGCGCCTTCCGCGCCGCTGCCTCTATTCCTGGCGACCGAAATGCTCCCTTTGTGCGTGCAAGCGTGGATCGCCGATCCCCGCGGCGCGCACAGCACCGGGAGTCTCGCCATGCCCCACCAGCCGATCGGAAGCCGCCGCAGGGCCGTGCACGGCCGCCCGCGATCCATCGCCGGCGTCCTTTTTCTTATGGTCGCCCTTGCCGCCGGCGGGGCCGCCGCGACCGTGGGCGAGGGCACGCCCTATGCGATCGACACCGCCGACGGGGTGCGCACCGCCCTGCTGTACCCGGCCGGGGCCGGGCCGCGGCCCACGGTGATCGTGCTGCATGGCGGGATGGGCACCGGTGCGCGCATCGCCGCCAGCAGCGGTTTTGCCGAAGCCGCCGCCGCCGCCGGTTTCACCGCGGTGTTCCCCGACGGGCTCGACCGCCGCTGGAACGACGGTCGCGTGGGCTGGCGCAACGGCGAGGGGCCAGACGACGTCGCCTTCCTGTCGACCCTGGCGGATGCCCTGGTGGCCGACGGCATCGCCCTGCCGGACCGCATCTATCTCGCCGGCATCTCCAACGGCGGCATGATGAGCTTCACCATGGCCTGCCTGGCGTCCGAGCGCTTCGCCGGCATCGGTACCGTGATTGCCAACTTGCCGGCGGGCATCGGCCCGTGCGCGCCGGCCGCGGTGCCGCTGGTGATGGTGAACGGCACCGACGATCCGCTGGTGCCCTACGGCGGCGGCGGTGTCGGCATTTTCGGCCGCCGCGGCGAGGTGCTTGGCGTGGAGCAGACCGCCGGCCTGTTTGCCGTCGCCTTCGGCTGCGGCGGGCCGACTGCGGCAGAGCTGGCCGACCGCGATCCCGGCGACGGCACGACGGTGACGCGGATCGACTGGCAGGGTTGTCTGCCCGGTGCTGGGGTCACCCTCTATCGCGTCAACGGCGGCGGCCACACCGTGCCGGGCTGGTCAGTGCGCGCGCGCCGCCTGTTCGGCGCCTCCAACCGCGATTTCAGCGCCGCCCAGGCGATCCTCGCGATCTTCGCCACCTCTCGCTAGGTGTCTTGAGATAGGGCGGCACCGGCCCGCACCCCCACCCGGCCACCCAACGACAGTTTGCCTATTGGATGGCCGGGTGGGGGGTGCGGGCCGAACCCAAAAGATCAGCGCAGCAGGCCGCTCCAGGCGCCGCCGTCACTCCGGCTTGTGGCAGATGATCTGCACCGGGTGGGTGCGCCGCTCCTCGATGTTGCGCGCGGAGTTCAGCGTCTTGTCCAGGGCCGTCGCCCCCAGCAGGATCTGGGAGCTGAAGGGCGGCAGGGCGCCCTGGGCGGCCAGTTCCAGGACGCGGCGATAGCCGGAGGCGTATTTGGCGCCGGTGTCTTCCACCGTGATCTCCACGAACCCCGCCGCTTGCAGATGGGCCACCGTATCGGCCGGCGTGACGAGGAAGGAACCGCTGCCGTCCTCCGACCACGGGGTGGGGAAGTGGGGATCGCCTTGCGGGCCGAGGCCGTGTTCCGTCAGCGCGAAGAAGGCGCCCGGCTTCAGTACGCGGAAGGCTTCGCCGTAGAACTGCGCGCGGTCCGCCACGTTCATGGTGACGTGCTGGGTATAGCCGCCGTCGAAGGCCGCATCGCCGAAGGGCAGGTGGTGGCCGTCGCCCAACTGCACGTCCACCTGGCCCTCCAGCCCCAGGAAGGCCGTCAGCTTGTTGGCGGCTTCCACGAAGGGGCCGGTGATGTCGATGCCGCTCACCCGGCAGCCGAAGCGTTCCGCCAGGTAGCGGGCCGGCCCGCCGAGGCCGCAGCCGATATCCACCAGGTGGTGGCCGGGCAGGATGGGCAGGGCATCGGCCAGTTCCACCGTGGCCGGGAAGCCGCGCGCGTGAAAATGGTCCACCGGCGCCATGCGCGCCACGGTCATGGTGTCGGGCGCGAGCCCCGCCGCCTCCATGGCCTCCAGGATCAGGGCGAAGATGTCGCCCGATCCCCAATGGTCCGACATCGACTGGGCGTCCATCCCCCGTCCTTTCCAGGCGATCGCTGAAGAGAGGATTGCAGATTGTCCCCTGCGCATCCATCTGAGCGGTCACCGGACGGGGCCGAGCGAACCAGCGCGTTGACCGCGGGGGCGCATGCGTGCTTTCCAGGGCGGCATCGGCACGGCGGCCTTGCCAGGCCCGGGCCGGGCGCGGGTGTAGCTCAATGGTAGAGCACCAGCCTTCCAAGCTGGCAGTGGGGGTTCGATTCCCCTCACCCGCTCCAATTCCCTTCCGGTCGCGGGCATGGCTGCTGCGCTCGGCCGCGGCAAACCCGTTTGCCGGCTTGCATCGCGTCTGCGCTTCGGCTATCACCGCCGCTCGCTCGCCGACACGTGTGCGCGAGACGGGTTTGTTGTGCCGGGCGGACGGAGTTGCACCGTCGACGCGCCTGCCCGGACCGCCCGCAGCGGCCGACAGGGGTGTAGCTCAAGTGGTAGAGCACCGGTCTCCAAAACCGGGGGCTGCGGGTTCGAGTCCTGCCACCCCTGCCAGTGGCGGCAACTGAATTAAGGTAAGTATCGATTATCATGGCGAAAGCGAGCCCGCTGCAGTTCTACCGGCAGGTCCGTCAGGAAGTCTCCAAGGTTACCTGGCCCACCCGCAAGGAGACCATGATCACCACGGCGATGGTGTTCGTGTTCGTCATCATCATGTCGATCTTCTTCCTGTTGGTGGACGGCGTTGTGAGCCTGACCGTCGGCGCGATCCTGGGCTTGGGGGGCTAAGGCCATGACCGCCAGGTGGTATGTCATCCACGTCCATTCGGGCTTCGAGAAGAAGGTCGCCCAGTCGATCCGCGAGCAGGCGGACAAGAAGGGGCTGGGCGAGCTGATCGAGGACGTCTCGGTGCCGACCGAGGAAGTGATCGAGGTGCGCCGCGGCCAGAAGGTCAACGCGGAGCGCAAGTTCTTCCCCGGCTACGTGCTGGTGAAGATGGATCTGACCGACGACACCTGGCACCTGGTGAAGGACACCGCCAAGGTCAGTGGTTTTCTCGGTGCGCGCCGGCCGGTGCCGATTTCCGAGCAGGAAGCCGGGCGCATCCTGCAGCAGGTTCAAGAGGGGATCGAGCGGCCCAAGCCGTCGGTCACCTACGAAGTGGGCGAGAAGGTGCGGGTCTGCGACGGCCCGTTCAACTCGTTCAACGGCGAGATCGAGGAAGTGGACGAGGAGCGCTCGCGCCTGAAGGTGGCGGTGTCGATCTTCGGCCGCGCCACCCCGGTGGAGCTGGAATACGCCCAGGTGGAGAAGCTTTAGAGCTTTCCTCTGGTTGGACGTGCGGTCCCGGCCCTCTCCCCCACCCGGCCACCCACGGCAGTATGCTGGATTGGGCGGCCGGGTGGGGGAGAGGGCTGGAGCGAAGAGATAGATGAGCGGTCTGGGGGCTTCGGCCTTCAGATCATGACCACGCGGGAGGCTTAGTCCGGAAGTCCACGGACGGCCGCAACCGCGAACCCCACGGGGCGGGTGCCGAGTGCCCGGCCTCTATGGAGGACGAGTATGGCGAAGAAGATCGTCGGCTACATCAAACTGCAGGTGCCGGCGGGGGCGGCCAATCCGTCGCCGCCCATCGGCCCGGCCCTCGGCCAGCGCGGCCTGAACATCATGGAGTTCTGCAAGGCGTTCAACGCGCAGACGCAGAACCTGGAAAAGGGCATGCCGATCCCGGTGGTGATCACCGCGTACGGCGACCGCTCCTTCAGTTTCGTCACCAAGACGCCGCCGGCCAGCTACTTCCTGAAGAAGGCAGCCGGCCTGGAGAAGGGCAGCTCGACCACCGGGCTCGGCCATGTCGGCCAGGTCACCGTCGATCAGTTGAAAGAGATCGGCGCGACCAAGATGAAGGACCTCAACGCCAACGATATCGACGCGGCGGTCCAGATGCTGCGCGGTACGGCCCGCTCCATGGGCCTGGAAGTGGTGGAGTAAGGGCGATGGCACGCACACCCAAGCGGATGGCGACGGCGCTCGACGGGCTCGATCGCAACAAGGCCTACGATGTCGAAGAGGCGGTGAAGCTCCTGAAGGCGCGCGCCAATGCCAAGTTCGACGAGACCATCGAGATTGCCATGAACCTGGGCATCGACCCGCGCCACGCCGACCAGATGGTGCGCGGCATGGTCCAACTGCCCAACGGCACCGGCAAGAGCGTGCGGGTGCTGGTGTTCGCCCGCGGCGACAAGGCCGAGGAAGCGACCGCCGCCGGCGCCGACATCGTCGGGGCCGACGAGCTGGCCAAGGAAATCCAGGAAGGCCGGCTCGACTTCGACCGCTGCATCGCCACGCCGGACATGATGGGCGTGGTTGGCCGGCTGGGCCGGGTGCTCGGTCCGCGCGGCCTGATGCCCAACCCCAAGCTGGGCACGGTGACGCCGGACGTGACCGCCGCCGTCAGTGCCGCCAAGGCGGGCACGGTGGAGTTCCGCGCGGAAAAGGCGGGCATCGTCCATGCCGGCGTCGGCAAGTGCAGCTTCGATGAGGCACGGCTGGCGGAAAACGTGCGCGCCTTCGTGCACGCGATCGTGCGGGCCAAGCCGTCGGGTGCGAAGGGCCAGTATCTGAAGAAGGCGTCGCTCACCACGACCATGGGGCCGAGCCTGCGCCTGGACGTCTCCCGCATCGCTTCGGATACGGGAACGGCCGCGTAGCCAGGGATACCGCCCGGCGGCAGGGCCGCGGGGCATTGCGAGACTTCCGGGCCGCTGCTGTGGCCCGGCGGTGCGGGGGCGAGCGATCGACCCCGCAGAGCCTGTCCGAGACTGCAGGTGCCGGTGCGATCCGGCTTAAACCGCCTGCATAGACGGGAGGAGATCCAACACCTCGCCGCGCCCGCCAGGGCCGGACGGGACGAGGGTCGAACTTCTGGGGCAGGACAAAGCGAGTGGACCGGCCGGAAGCGGGAGCGATCCCCCTGCCGATCGGTTCGGGGTGCAACGCCCGGCATCCGTGCTGCAGCGCGGGGATCGGGCCGAACGGAGGCAATCCGTGGAACGCGCACAGAAGGAAGAGAAGGTCGCCCAGCTCCACGAGGGTCTGCTCTCGGCGGAGACGGTGATCATCACCCATGCCCAGGGCATGACCGTCGCGGAATCGACCGATCTGCGGCGCAAGGTCCGTGAGGCCGGGGCGTCTTTCCGCGTGACCAAGAACCGGCTTGCCCGCCGTGCCCTGAAGGGAACTGCGTTTGAGCACTTGGAGGGCCTGTTCACCGGGCCCACCGCCGTGGCCTACGGCACCGATCCGATTGCGGTCGCCAAGGTCGTCTGGGACTACGCCAAGAAGAGCAACAACAAGCTCACGGTAGTTGGCGGCGGCCTGGGCGGTCAGACCCTGACCGGTGAGGCCGTGGAGGCGCTGACCAAGATGCCGCCGATCGAGGAGCTTCGCGCCAAGATCGTCGGTCTCCTGCAGGCGCCTGCCGGACGGCTGGTCGGTGTGCTGCCGGCCCCGGCCGGTCAGCTCGCCCGCGTCATCGCGGCGCCGCCGGCCCAGGTGGTCAATGTGCTCAAAGCCTATTCCCAGACGGGAGCGGCGGCGTGATCCGGGCCTATGGCCCCACGCGGATGCCGAAACCAGAAGTGAGACCAGGAGAGAACCAAAATGGCTGATTTGCAGAAGCTGGTGGACGACCTGTCCAGCCTGACCGTCTTGGAAGCCGCCGAGCTGTCCAAGAT
>JAGQRL010000400.1 GCA_020425485.1 Rhodospirillaceae bacterium | reverse complement strand
CCCCCGGAATGCCAGGAACCCGATCATGCTGCGCGTGATCGGGTTTTTGGTTGGCTGGGCTGCCGGCATCATTGGTGCCGTGGCGCTCTATGCCGCTGCCGCCTTCGGCCTGGCGGAGCTTCCCATCAATCGCGATTTCCGGCCGGAGCCGGCGGGCATCCCCGTCGGCCTCACCTCCAACGGGGTGCACGCCAACCTGGTGCTGCCCATCGTGACCGAGCGGATCGACTGGACGACGGTGTTCCCGCCCAATCAGTTCCCCGCCTATCCGTGGCGGGCCGCCACCATCTCGTTCGGCTGGGGCAGCCGCGAGTTCTACCTGAACACCCCCACCTGGGCGGAACTGGATCCGGGCACCGCTGCGTCCGCCGTGCTGGGCTTCGGCGGGGCGGCAATGCAGGTGGCCTACTGGCCGCCCTGGCCGCCGGGCGAAGACTATGTGGAAACCCGCGTGTCGCCGGCCGCCTACGATGCCCTGGTGCGCCACATCCTGGCGACCCTGGCCATGGACGCCGAGGGCCGGCCGCGCCGCATCGCCGGCTCCGGCTACCACGGCAACGATGGGTTCTATGAGGCCCGCGGGCGCTATTCGCCCTTCGTCACCTGCAACGAGTGGGTGCGCCGGGGCCTGGCGGAGGCCGGCATCCGCACGGCCCTGTGGTCGCCGTTCCCCGCAGCGCTGCTGGGCCACCTGCGCTAGCGTCCGGGCTCAACCACCGCCTGGCCACCCCATCGCCCACAATGGCTTGGGTGGCCGGACGGCAGCGAGGACCGGTGCAGATCGGCCTGAAGGCCGCCTACGATTCCAGGCACATGGTGTCGACGTTGGCCAGCAGGGCCGGCACCCCTTCCAGCATCGCGTGCGCCTCGTCTTCCGTACGGCCGGTCACCTCGGCGAAAGCCGCCCAGATGTCGTTGCTGCCGGAATCGGTGGCGATGGAGATCGCCCGCAGCAGCAGGGCGGCGTCCTCTTCGGACAGCACCGTGGTCAGCCGCTCATAGGCCGTGTCGCGCATGCAGGCGCACACCACCTGCGGATCGGCCCCCGCATCCGCTGCGCGGTCGGCCATCTGGCCGCTGCAGGTGTTCATGAACTCCGGCTGCTCGCCGGCGGACTGGGCGCTGGCGGCCCCCGTCATCGAGCCCAACGCGAGCACGGCTGCCGCTGCCGCCGTCATTGCGAATTTGCTGATGGTCATGGTGGCCCCCTTGTTGTCTGCGCTTCTCCGCTGTCCTGGCACCGACTAGCATTCTCTCTCCAAGGCCCGCAACCCGGCCGGGCCGACCTTTTCTCCGCCAAGGCCATCCGCCCCGCCATGTCCGACGAGCTTGCCGCCATCCTGTCCGTCATCGCCATCTGGTCCATCGCGGTGGTGACACCCGGCCCCAACACCCTGATCGTCGCCCACACCACCATGAGCCAGGGCCGCGCCGTGGCCGCCCGGCTGGTGGTCGGCACGCTGGCGGCA
The DNA here is from genome assembly GCA_020425485.1 of Rhodospirillaceae bacterium. GTDB lineage: Bacteria > Pseudomonadota > Alphaproteobacteria > DSM-16000 > Inquilinaceae > JACKIH01. Next base: position 3,473 of record JAGQRL010000400.1, on the reverse strand, counting down.
ACGGCCGGCTGGGTGGTGTTCGGCCTGTTCGGGCTCACCGCCCTGGTGGCCGCGGCCCCCGATGCCCTGGCCGTGGGCAAGGTGGTGGGCGGCGCCTATCTCGCCTATCTGGGCATTCGCCTGCTGTGGAAGACCCGCCAGCGCCGCGCCTTCGAGCCCAATCCGGCAGACGCGCCGCCGCTGGCCCATCCGTTCCGCGTCGGCTTCCTCACCAACGCCACCAACCCCAAGACGGCGGCCTTCATCGCCTCGATCTTCGTGGCCTCGTTTCCCGCCCATCCCGAACCGTGGCTGGACGCCGTGGTGCTGGCGATCATGCTGACCATGTCGGCAAGCTGGTACGCCATCATGATGGTGGTGCTGGGCCGCCCCACCTTCGCGCGGGCCTACCGGCGGGCGCGGGTGTGGATCGATCGTGCCGCGGGGGCCATCTTCCTCGGCTTCGGAGTGCGCCTGGCCACCGCCGATTGACGGGTATTGCGGAAAACGCCCGGCGGAAGACAATTTCTTAACGCCCTCTGCATACACTGGCCATGGATGCTGCGGTTTCGCCCCTCCCTGGGTGCTGCTCGCCGCCGCTCGCGCAAGCAGGAGTGCGATCCATGACGCAGTCTCAGGAAGCACAAGTGGTCGATGCCGTGATCGCCAACGCCGTCCACCACGCCAAGCTGCGGGCGACCCCGGACGATGTGGCCTTCGGCCTGCTGCACGCGCTGCGGCTGCTGCGCGATCACGCCGAAGCGCTCGGTGCCAGCACCGTCGGGCGGATCGACGATGCGGTGCGCGCCCAGGTGCTGGCGGAAAGCCTGCAGCGCCGGGCGATCAATCCGCGCTTCCGCCACGCCGTGCTGGCCGAACCGGGACCGACCGCCTATCCGGCCATGGAGATCCTGGGCGATGCGGCGCTGACCTGCCTGCTGCTGGAAAGCTCCCCGCAGACGCCGACGGCGATGAACCGTGCCGCCCACGAGCTGGTGGAGCAACTGCGCGAGGTGCTTGGTGCGCCGCCCTGCTGGTCGGATGTGGACGACATGCTGCGCGGCCCCGATGCCGATGCCGGCGAGTCGACCATCGAAGAAATGGCGATCTGGCTGCATTAGAGTCAGCCACAGCCCCTTGCCTCTCCCCCTCCCCGCGGCGTAACGAGCGCACACGCCCGAGCCGCGGAGACCAAGCCCCCATGGATAGCGCCCCCGAGACCTCCCTGCCGACGGCCGCGGACATCGCCGCCGCAGCCGGCCGCATCGGCGCCTTTGCCAAGCTCACCCCGGTGCTGCGGTCCGATGCCCTGGATGCCCGCGCCGGCGCCCGCCTGTTCATCAAGGCGGAGGTGCTGCAACGCACCGGCTCGTTCAAGATCCGCGGCGCGGCCAACCACGTCACCCAGTTGAGCCGCGAAGCGCTGGACCGCGGCGTGCTCGCCTATTCCTCGGGCAACCACGCCCAGGCGGTGGCCTGTGCTGCGGCCCAGGTGGGCAGCCCGGCGGTGATCGTCATGCCGGCCGATGCCCCGCGCATCAAGATCGCCCGCACCCGCGGCTTCGGGGCGGAGGTGGTGCTGTACGACCGCTACAGCGAAAACCGCGAAGCCCTGGGGGCGCGCATCGCGGCGGAGCGCGGGATGACGCTGATCCCGCCCTACGACCATCCGTGGACCATCGCCGGCGGCGGCACCCTGGGGCTGGAACTGGCCGCCCAGGTGGCCGAGCTGGGCACCAGCCTGGACGCCCTAGTGGTGTGCTGCGGCGGCGGCGGGCTGATTGCCGGCTGCGGGCTGGCCATGGCGGAGCGCTCGCCGGCCACCCGCGTCTACGCCGTGGAGCCTGCGGCGTTCGACGATACCGCCCGCTCGCTGGCAACCGGCGAACGCCAGACGGTCGATCCCGCGGCCCGGTCCATCTGCGATGCCCTGCTGTCGCCGTCGCCGGGGGAGCTGACCTTCGCGGTCAACCGCCGCCACCTGGCCGGCGCGCTCACGGTATCCGATGCCGAGGTGGCCGATGCCATGCGCACCGCCTTTGCCGACCTGAAACTGGTGGTGGAACCGGGCGGAGCCGTGGCCCTGGCGGCGGCCATCAACAGCCGCGTTCCCGGCCAGGCAGACGGCGAGCTTGCCATCGGCGTGGTGCTGACCGGCGGCAATGTGGACCCGGCCCTCTATGCCGAGGTGCTGACGGCGGCACCCTAACCCCGCGCCCCGTAGCGGCGATCCGCCCCCTGCGACATTCGCGCCGGAGGACGCCTCCGCACCGCCAGCGACACACAATGGCCACCCCATTCGGTTAGCCAGCGAAGAAAGCGCCGCGCGTGTGGAGGATCGACGCGTGCGCTTCTTCAGCACATGGAGGGGGAAATGGCCGGTGGCCTGTCCAAACTGTTCGAAGACGCGCCCTGGATGAAAGTCGCCTGGGAAGAAGCCCGCAAGAACGTCAAGGAAATCCGCGGCACCGGGGCCTCGAAGACCAACAGCGACATCCTGAAATACCTGGAATCCGTCACCAACGAGATCGGCAAGAAAAGCTATCTCTACATCCCGGTGAAAGAGAGCCAAAAGGGCATCGGCGAAAAGGGGCTGAAGGGCGACGAGATCGCCTGGTGCTCGGCCTTCGTCAACTGGTGTGTGGAGCAGGCCGGGCTGGTCGGCGTCGACCACCTCGGCGCCAAGAAGTGGAAGAAATGGGCGAACGGCAAGGCGATTTCCGCTGCCGTGCCGGTGCCCGGCGCCATCACCGTGCTGTCCCGCGGGCATGTCGGCTTCCTGGTGTATCGCGAGAACGGCAAGGTGCTGATGCTCGGCGGCAACCAGGGCGACATGGTGTGCCTGGCTTCCTACGACGCCTCGGGGGTCGACACCTATCTGTGGCCCAACGGCCATGAGGACGGCCTGAAGCGGCTGATGTCCGGCGCCTACTATTGCGACCTCTACACCGAGGTGAATTCCGCCTGCGAGATCCCGCGCAAATACGGCAAGGTCGGCACCACCTGATGGCGCCCGGCCCCATACCCGGTTCGCCGGCTGCGTGGCGCCGGGCACCGCGCCCCCTGCCCCAGGGCCGCCGATCGCGGTAGGGTGGCGCCAGCCGTCCACCACCCGGCGAAGATGCCATGACCCAAGCCACCGCCCTCGTCACCCAGGTTCGCCATTTCGTCGGGCTGGCCGCGGCCCGTGCGCTGGCGGCGGACGGTGTTGCCGTCGCCTGCCAGGACGCCAGCTTCACCGATGCCGCGGCGCGCGCCGGTTTCGAAGCCGAAGAGCCGGGGCTGCTGGCACTGGCCGCCCAGACCCCGGCCGCCATGGTGGCCGAAGCGGTCGACCGGCTGGGCGGGCTGTCCGTCGTCGTCGGCAACGAGGCGTTCCCGGCCATCCGGTCGCCGCTTGGCGAAACCAGGCTGGAGGATGTGCGCGCGGCCTGCGAAGCCCTGGTGGTGGACGCAGTGGCGCTGGTGCAGGCGGCCTTGCCCAGCCTGCAGAA
>JAGQRL010000399.1 GCA_020425485.1 Rhodospirillaceae bacterium | reverse complement strand
TTCGACCTGATCATCTTCGACCGTTACCGGCGGCGCGGCGTGCTGCATCAGACCTACCTGGAAAACATCGCCCAGTATGTGGAGAACGGCGGCGCCTTCCTGGAAGCCAGCGGGCCGGACTTCGCCAACATCTTCAGCCTCTACCGCACACCCCTGGAACGCATCCTGCCCGGCCGGCCCACCGGCACGGTGATCGAGGCCGGCTTCACCCCGGAGCTGACCGAGGTCGGCCGCCGCCACCCCGTCACCGCGGGGCTGAGCGGCGCCGGACCGGAGGGTGGCGAGCCCACCTGGGGGCGCTGGTTCCGCGAAATCGACGTCCAGGCGATGGCCGGCGACGTGCTGATGTCCGGCGAGTCCGAGCGGCCGCTGCTCATCCTCAACCGGGTGGGTCAGGGCCGCGTGGCCCAGGTGGCCAGCGACCAGATGTGGCTGTGGGCGCGCGGCTTCGAAGGCGGCGGCCCGCAGGTGGAACTGCTGCGCCGGGTCGCCCACTGGCTGATGCGCGAACCGAGCCTGGAAGAAAACCTGCTCACCGCCTCTGCCGACGGCCACACGCTGAGGATCAGCCGCCGCCTGCTGGAAGGCGATCCCGCGGGACCGGTGGAGGTGACCGGCCCGGACGAAGATATCTCCACCGTCACCCTGGAAGCCTCCGGCCCCGGCCTTGCCGAAGCGGCGGTGCGGGTGAGCCAGCCCGGCATCTATCAGGTGACGGATGGCGAGCGCCAGGCGCTGGCGGTGGTGGGCGACCTGTCCTCGCCGGAATTCACCCAGGTGCACGCCACCGCCGAGCGGCTGGCCCAAGTGGTGGCGGCCACCGGCGGCGGCACGATGTGGCTGGAGGACGGCGTGCCGGACCTGCGCCGCGTGCACCCCGGCCGCGATACCGCGGGGGCCGACTGGCTGGGGCTGGTCGACCGCCAGAACTACCAGGTGACCGGCGCACGGCAGACCCCGCTGCTGCCGCCCTGGGTGGCGGTGCTGCTGATCCTCCCACCGCTGATCCTCGCCTGGCGGGCCGAAGGGCGGTAGCGCCGGGAGCGGATCGGTGAGCGACCCCCTGCCAGCGCCTCCCCATCCCCTCGCCGGCCTGGCCCCGCCGCCCGACCCCGGCCCCTCGCTCCTGTCCCTGCTGTTCTGCCCACCCGCCAACATGTTCGAGGCGTTCCCGCGGGAAGCCTACGAGGTGCCCGTCTTCCGGCCGCGGCGGATGCCGAGCCTGCTGGTGGTGGTGAGCGACCCCGACGCGGTGCGCCGGGTGATGCTGGACGAGGTGGCTGACTTTCCCCGCCATGCGCAATCCGACGAGATCTTCTCTGCCATGTTCGGCGAGGGCCTGCTGGGGGTGACCGGGGAGACCTGGCGGCGCCACCGCCGCATCCTCGCCCCCGCCTTCGGGCCGCGCAGCATTGCAGCCCTGGCCCCGGTGATGACCGATGCTGCCGCGGCGTGGGTGGAGCGCTGGGCAGCGCTGGCCGGCGCCGCACCGGTGGACATGGCAGCGGAGATGAAGGGTGTCGGCCTCAAGATCGTTTCCGACACCATGTTTTCCGCCGGTGCCGATGAGCTGACGGCGCTGGCCAATGGCGCGCTCTCTGTGTTGCAGGATGAGCTGCGGCTCGGCCTGCCCGATGCGCTGCCGCTGCTCGGCCCCCTGATCCGGCAGCGCAAATACGCCCGCGTGCGCCGGGAGATCGTCCGCTTCGATGCCGCCATCGACCGCATGATCGGCGAGCGCGAGCGCGACCCGGCAGCCGCCCCGGAGGACCTGCTGTCCCGCCTGATGGCCGCGCGGGACGGCGAGGACGGCGCGGGGCTGACGGCCAAGGAGGTGCGCGACGAGGTGGTGACGATCTTCGAGGCCGGCCACGAGACCACGGCCAGCGCCTTGACCTTCGCGTGGTATCTGCTGGCCCACCACCCGGCCGAAGAGGCGCGGCTGCAGGCCGAGCTGGACGGAGTGCTGGGCGGCCGCCTGCCGACGGCGGCCGACGTGCCCTCCCTGCCCTATACGCGCATGGTGATCGAGGAGACCATGCGGCTCTACCCGCCGGTGCCCACCATCGCCGCACGCACCGCCCGCCGGGATTGCGAGATCTGCGGCGTGCCGGTGCGGGCGGGCCAGCGGGTGTTCGTGACCCCCTGGATCATTCACCGCCACCGGGCGCTGTGGGACGCGCCGGAGCGCTTCGACCCGGAGCGGTTTTCGCCCGAACGCAGCGCCGGCCGCCCGCGCTTTGCCTATCTGCCCTTCGGTGCCGGCCCGCGCGTGTGCATCGGCGCCGGCTTCGCGATGATGGAAGCGACGCTGGTGCTGGCCGCACTGGCCCAGCGCTTCCGGGCGCGCATGCTGCCCGGGCACCGGGTGCGGCTGCGCGCGCAGCTCACGCTCGGCCCCATCGGCGGCCTGCCGATGACGCTGGAGGCACGGCGGCCGGGCTGAAACGCGAACGGCCCGCCGAAGGAACGGCGGGCCGCGGCAAGTCAGACAGCGAAGTGCCTAGTGGCGGGCGATCATCAGCTTCTTGAT
>JAGQRL010000062.1 GCA_020425485.1 Rhodospirillaceae bacterium | reverse complement strand
CCCTATCTCATCCGCCGGGTCGGGCACATCCGCGCCTTTGCCGTGCTGGCCGCACTGGGCGCGAACTGCGCGCTGCTGTTCGCCATCTTCATGCACCCGCTGCCGTGGCTGCTGCTGCGCTTCTGCTTCGGGGTGGCGCTGGCCGGGCTGCTGATGGTGACGGAAAGCTGGCTGAACGAGCAGGCCGACAACACCAATCGCGGCCGGGTGTTCAGTACCTATATGCTGGTCAACTCCGGCAGCGTGCTGGCCGGCCAGCTCATGGTGGCGCTGGGCGATCCCAACGGGTTCATGCTGTTCGCGCTGGCCTGTTCGCTGGTGTGCACCGCTTTGATCCCGGTGGGATTGACAACCACCACAGCACCGCGGCCGCCCAGCCGCGTTACCCTGCGGCTCGGCCGGCTCTATCGCCGCTCGCCGGTGGCCATCATCGGCGCCTTTCTGGTGGGTGTGGTCAACGGGTCGTTCAACACGCTCGGCGTGGTGTTCGTGCTCAGCATCGGGTTTTCCCCGGTGCTGGCGGCCATCTTCCTCAGTGCCGCCATGCTGGGCGGCAGCCTGGCGCAATGGCCGGCGGGGGCGGCGTCCGACCGCATGGACCGGCGCTGGGTGGTGATCACCTTCGCCGCCGCGGGCACCTGCATGGCGCTGACCATGTGGGCCAGCGACGGCGGCTGGATTTCCGACTTGGCCGCGGCCCTCGGCTTCGGCGTGCAGCCGTTGTGGATCTGCCTGGCCGTGGGCTTCGGGCTCTCCGCCTATCCGCTCTATGGCGTGCTGGTCGCCCACATGAACGACCATGTGGACCGCGACGGCTTTGTGGAGGCCAGCGGCGGCATGCTGCTGCTGTGGGGGCTGGGGGCGTCCACCGGGCCGCTGCTGGCATCCGCCGCCATGGCGCTGACCACGCCGCACACCCTGTTCCTGGTGATGGCGCTGGGCCATGGCAGCCTGATCGGCTTCACGCTGTTCCGCATGTCGCGGCGGCCGGCCCCGGCAACCGTGGGGCGGGAGGTGTTCCAACCCGCCGCCATCGGCCGCACCACCCCCGCCGCCGCCTCGCTGGATCCGCGCGCGCCGGACGAGAGCGGTTGAGGTCGCGGGTGCGGGCCCGTTTGCGCCGGCGGGCCCGTCACGCTGCAGGCACCGGCGGCCGCTCGCGCCACAGCCGGCCGTTCAGCGTCGCCCCGCCCTGGTCGGCCGGCGACAGTTCCAGCCCGCGGGCGATCAGATCGGCCTTCCTGTCGGCCACCGTGCGGCCGCGCGCATCCGGCCAATGGGGATGGTGCTGCCAGCGGCCCCATTGGCGAAACCACACGGGTACGCCGGCAGCTTCCGCCGCCGCCACCGCCTGGTCCGCCCAGGCGGGATCGAGCCGGCGGGCGCCGGGCCCCGTCTCCCCGCCCAGGATCAGCCAGTCGATGCCGTCGAGCGAGATGCCGTGGAAGGCGGACAGCAGCGGCTCGGCACAGATGAAGGCGGTGAACGGCCCGGCCGCCTGTTTCAGGGAGCGCAGCATGTCCACCCGGCGGGCGAGCCGGCGGTCCTCCACCGTCACCCCCAGCCACAGGTTCTGCGGCACGCCGCCATCCCCCCAGCGGCGGCGGCCATCTTCCAGCAGGCGCCGGGGCCGCTTGGTGAGGATCTGGAACACCGCGTCCGGCCGCGTGGCGATGTGCTGGAACACCCGGTCCAGGTAAGCGTCGGGCACCTCGCGGTGGTAGAGGTCCGACATGGAGTTGACGAACACCAAGGGCGCCCGGCGCCGGCCCAGCTCCACCACCGGCTTGAAGCGGCGCACATCGGCCAGCCGGTGGGGCATCAGGCGAACCTGGAAGCCGCCATGGAAGCGCTTGGCGATGGCTTCGGCATAGCAGTGGTCGCAGCCGGGCGACACATGGGTGCAGCCGAACACCGGGTTCCAGGTGTGATCGGCGCACGAGATGCGGGTGTTGAGTACGGTCACAGCATGGGCTTCGTGAGCATCAGCCAGACGATGGCGAGAACCGCGGCGAAGGCGGGGAAGCCGAAGGCAAACCACACGCGGTAGAGGCGATGGTAGGCGGCGGGCAGCGCGTCGCCCGCATCGCGCGCCGCGCGGGCCAGGTTGCGCATACGGATCTGCATTCCCACCACCGGCAGCCAGAAGGCGCCGACGAACACGTAGAGCCCCAGCGACCACATCACCCAGCCTTCGGTGAGCGGCCAGCCGGTCTCCAGCGTCAGCAGGTAGCCGGTGATCGGCTGGGCGACCGCCGCGGTGGCGGTGAACACGGTGTCCGCCAGCACCACGATGCCGGCCACATGGGCCACCAGCGCCGGGTCGCGGCTGCGGTTGGAGATCACCATGAAGAAGGCGATGCCCGCGCCCGTGCCCAGCAGCACCGTTGCCCCGATCACGTGGAGGAACAGCAGGATCTGGTAGGTCATCGGTCGCCGGCCAGTACATGGGCGGTGAGCGCCAGGCCGATGCCCGGCAGGATCTTCAGGAGCGGCCCCAGGGGATCGGCCCACAGGTCCGGCGCCAGCGCCGTTCCGGCGAGCAGATAGGCGAGCGACACGCCGACCATGGCCAGGCAGGCGTGGCGCGCCCAGGGCCGCCACAGGATGGCGAGGCCGAGTGCGATATCCACCGCCGCCCCGCCGGCCACCGCCAGGCCGGCAATCCAGTTGCCCACCCCGCGGCCGGTGAGCACCGCCGCCGCGGCCTCGAAGCGGACGAGGCCGAGGACGCCCGACAGCACCCAGAACAGCGACAGGATGCCGATGCTCACCGGCAGCAGCAGGTAGAGCCGGGCAAACCAGCGCTCCTGCACGGTGGCCGGCATGCTCGCCAGCGTCTCGGTAAGCGAGCGGCAATCGCGCCCGCCGGCCGCCCGCCACACCGCGGGGTCGCCGTGCACATCGGCTTCCAGCCCGCGGATGGCGGTGCTGCGCAAGGGCGAACGCCAGCCCAGCCGGCCCAGCAGGTCGGCCGCGAAGCTGACCACGGAGAGCAGCGGGCGCGGCAGCGTCACCCGCAGGCGCGGTTCGGCAAACCCCAGCCAGCGGCGCAGCGCATCGATGGTTTCGCGGATGGAGCGACCCTCGGCTTCCGTCACATGGGCCAGCGTGCCGGCTGCAATGTCGCCGCGCGCCGCCTGCACCACCGCATGGGCCACGTCGCCGATGTGGACGGACTGGATGAAGGCATCCGGCAGCACGTCGATGGCGATCCAGGGCATGGCGGCAGCGGCGCGCAGCAGCCCCGTGGCGCCATAGGCGGCGGGGCCGATCACCAGGGTGGGGCGCAGGATCACCCAGTCGAGCGGCGAGGCCATGATCGCCGCGTCGCCTGCCGCCTTGGTGGTGAAGAAGGCGGCCGGAGCATCCGGCGCCACCCCGGCCGAGGAGATGTGGACGAGGCGGGTGTTGGTGCCTTCCAGCGCGGCGACGATGCGCTGGACGGCGGTGACGTGAATGCCGGTCAGGTCGTCGCGCCCGCTCTCCTGGAAGGCACCGGACGCATTCACCACCACATCGGCCCCGGCGAGGATGTCACGCCACTCCGCTGCCTCCACCCGGCCGATGTCGCGGATCACCCAATCGGCCTCCGGAACCACGCGGCGCGCCGCCCACTCCGAGCGGCCGACACCGGTGACGGCGTATCCTTCGGCCGCCAGAGCCCGCATGCAGGCCGAGCCGATCAGGCCGTATCCGCCGAGAACGATGGCCCTTGCCGGGGTGTCGGTCATTCGTCCCACGTCTCGTAGTTGGCGCGCATGTAGGCCAGGCCGTCGTCGACGATCTCGCGCAGCACATCCAAGTCCACATCGGCCAGCTTGGCGAGGTTGCCGCGAGTCCTGCCAATCTTGTGCTATTCCTGCAAGCCATGCCGTGGATGTCATCGCCTGCTATATGAGAGAATGTATTTCATCTCATGAGGGCTTCAAAGAGAATGAGTATTCGAAGTATCTATTGGTCCTTTTTGTCAGTCATGGCGTGGCTCACGCTTCTGCAATCATTCGCCGCAAATGCGCAAGACCGTCCGTCTGGGCGCCTTGATCCAAACGAACCAATGCAGTTCTATTCCGCAGGAAATGGGGGAAATTGTAGTTACTGCGGGTGGGTCGCCGCTGTAGGAGTAATCACTCAAGACACACCTGATCAGTTTCGCGAATTTATAGTGAATGATAGAGCCTGGATGAGTCGAAATCTCGAACTGAACTCGCCAGGTGGAAACTTGAGCGCGGGGCTGGAATTGGGGCGGCTTATTAGAGAGTACGGATTTTCAACATCGGTAAGTGACACTTCATTTGGAGTATCGGGTGGTGTCTGGGATGAAAGGATAGATGGAGGGGCTTGTGATAGCGCTTGCGCATATGCCTTCTTGGGAGGAGTAGATCGAAGTGCAGAACCCGAGTCTCTAGGATTTCATCAATTCTCATGGGATGCCGCCGATAGGGAAGAATCTATCGAATCTCAAGAAGGACTCAATTATTCTTTGGAGCAGCTTCAACAGGGAATAGTTGTTGCATATCTGGTTGAGATGGGAATCGATGCCCGTTTGATATTAATTGCTTCTACTGCTGGGCCTGACGAGATTGTTTTTCTTCCGGAATCTGACTTGCTTGAATTGAACGTCATCACCTCACCATTTGACGAGAGTCCTTGGGAGATTCAAATGTATGGTCGTGGCATTGTTGCCACATTGTCCCGAACCTATCGAGACGGGCATGCCAACGTGCTAAACCTATTTTGTGTGGAGAATCGATCAAGAGCGCCGTTTCTATCAATTATTCACAGATATCCATTTGAAGTAAACAATGAAATTAGGTATACGGACTATATTATTGGGGATGTATCTGTATTGATCAATGGGCAGTCGTTTTTTGTAGAGAGCTACGACAATATTGATGAATCAGAACTAGTCGTTAGTTACAATGATGGTCATGAAATTAGCCTACTAGTGCAATTGCCGCCATCTGTCTTGTCTTATCTCGAGCATGCGGAGGGAATAGCGTTGGATACGCGTCTCGTTGGATTTGTGAGCCGGACACTTGGGCAGTATGACTTTGACAATCTTGCCCCGGCCGGTGTTGATAATACAGGCCGTAGAGCAATTGCTCTCGCGCTCCGGAACTGCATTTGATCTGAATTGGTCGTGTCCATGCCTCGTGGACAGCTCTTGCGGAAAAGAGAATCAACAGGAACGCAGAAAGGGGGGCCGAAGCCCCCCTTCCCGCCGATCGCCGAGGGGACGCGCGATCAGCCGCCGGCAGGCGCTTCGAACACGGTGACGCGCGGCAGGTCACCTTCGTACTTCTCCACCTCCGCCAGGATGGTGTGGCCGCAGTTGCCTTGGGCCAACTGGCTGGTGGGCATGTCGATCGACAGCACGTTGACGTCGCCGTACTTGTCCAAGGTGCCCGGCACGCCGCCTTCCAGCGGGTCGTACCAGCCGCCTTCCGACAACCGCAGCACATCGGGCAGCACACGGTCGGTGATCACCGCCCCGGCCAGCACCTGGCCGCGGCCGTTGAACACCCGCACCACGTCGCCGTCGGCAATGCCGCGGGCCGCCGCCGTATCGGGGTGGATCCACACCGGCTCGCGGTCCTGCACCGTGTAGCGGTTGCGCAGCCAGGTGGCGGCAAGCTGGCTATGCAGGCGGTCGTCGGGGTGGGCGGTGGTGACGTGCAGCGGGTAGGTGTCGTTGCCGGCACCGCCCAGGCGTTCCACCGGTTCCAGCCAGGTGGGATGCGGCGGGCAATCGTCGTAGCCGAAGCCCTCGATGGTGGTGGAGTAGATCTCGATCTTGCCCGACGGCGTGCCCAGCGGGTTGAACAGCGGATCGGCGCGGTACTCCGAATACCTGACGAAGCTGCGCGACTGATCGGTGGGTTCGAACACCAGCAGGCTCTGGTTGTCCCAGAACTCCTCGAACGACGGCATGTCGACGCCGAGGTTGCCGGCCTGCCCCAGGGCTTCTTCGTAGAAGCCGCGGATCCAGTCCAGATCGGTCTTGCCTTCGTCGTACACGCCGCTGTGGCCAAGGCGTTCGGCCAGGGCGCGGAAGATGTCGAAGTCGCTCTTGGACTCGTACACCGGGTCGACCAGCTTGTGCATGCCGACCATGAAGCGGTTGGTGTAGCTGCCGCCCTGCTCGATGTCGTCACGCTCGAAGCTGGTGGTGGCCGGCAGCACGATGTCTGCATGGCGCGCCGTGGCGGTCCACACGAAGTCGTGCACCACGATGGTTTCCGGCCGCTGCCAGGCTTCCACCGCGCGGTTGCGTTCCTGGTGGTGGGCCATCGGGTTGCCGCCCACCCAGTACAGCATCTTCACGTCCGGGTAGGTGACGGCCTGCCCGTTGAACTGGATGGTTTCGCCCGGGTTCAGCAGCATGTCGTTGACGCGGGCCACCGGCACCGCAGCCACGCCGCCCGTGGCCAGCCACGCCGCCCCGGCGGTGCCGCCGCCGGACGCGGTGATGCCCGGCAGCACCGGCGACCGGCAGGTGGGGGTGCCGCCGTTGGAGTAGTGGTAGCTGAGGCCGAAGCCGCCGCCCGGCAGGCCGATCTGGCCGAGCATGGAGGCCAGCGTCACCAGCATCCAGTGCACCTGTTCGCCGTGGTGGGCGCGCTGCATCGACCAGCCGCTCATCAGCATGGTGCGGTTGGCGGCGAAGCGGTGGGCGAGGTCGGCGATGGTTTCCGCCGGCACGCCGCAGATTTCCGACGCCCAGGCCGGGTCCTTGGCGACGCCGTCGCTCTCGCCGGTCAGGTAGGGCAGGAAGCGGTCGTAGCCGACGGTGTACTCGTTGAGGAAGTCCTGGTCGGCCAACCCCTCGTCCTGCAGCACATAGGCGATGCCCAGCATCATGGCGAGGTCGGTCTGCGGCCGCGGCGCGATCCACTCGGCACCGAGGAATTCCGCCGTGTGCGAGCGCACCGGATCGATGCAGATCACCGGCTTGCCGCTGTCCTTCAGCGCGCGCAGCCCGTCCATGCCGCCATGGTCGCACATGATCCAGTCGATCTTGTTGGTGTTGGCGGGGTCGGCCCCCCAGATCACCACAAGCTCGCTGCTCTCGATCACCACCGGCCAGGCGGTCTGCTGCTCGTACACCTCAAGCGTGCCCATGACGTGGGGCATGATCACCTGGGAGGCGCCGGTGGAGAAGTCGCCGGTGCCGATGGTGCTGCCGCCCAGCAGGTTGGCGAGGCGTTGCAGCAGGGTCTGGCAGTTGTGCAGCCGGCCGACGCTCTTCCAGCCGTAGGAGCCGGTGTAGAGGCTGGCATTGCCGTAGGTTTCGATGACGCGGGTCATCTCGCCGGACACCAGGTCCAGCGCTTCGTCCCAGCTCACCCGAACGAAGCGGCCGGCGCCGCGTTCGGCGGTGTTGGCGCCCGGTCCGTCGCGCAGGTAGCTCTCGCGCACCATCGGGTACTTGATGCGGGCGGGCGAGTAGACGAGGTCGGGCAGCGCCTGGGTGAGCGAGGCCGGGAACGGGTCTTCCGCGTTGGGGATGGCCTGCACCAGCCGGCCGCCTTCAACGCGGCCGACGAACGGCCCCCAGTGCGAGCCGTTCTGGGCTTCCATCACATCCAACACCGGTCCACGTACCGTCGCCTGCGCCAGCCCCGGCGGCAGCGCCACCGTGCTGAGCCCGGCGATGGTGCCGGCCTTGAGGAAGGTACGCCGCGATAGCGGCAGGAAGGGGGAGTGGTGATCGAACCGGCTCATGGTCGTTCCCTCAACTCTCGCTGTTTTGCTGATGGGGTGCGGGGCATGGTGGGCTTTTGTTCGCCGTTCTCGTCCGCGGCGTCGGTGTCGAGGTCCAGAAGTCTGGCAACGAAGTCGGCGGCCGCCCGGTAGAAGCCGTCCCGGTCGGCCTCGGCCACGCGGGCGCAGAACTGCGGTCCCCAGGCGGCCAGGTGGTCCGCGCGCAACCGGTCGAGCCGGTCGCTGGCGGTGGTGGCCGCGGCAGTGTCGCCCGCCGCCGCGGCATCGGCATGGGTGCGGTGGAGATGGGCGGCCAGCAGAAGCTGGATGGCGATGTGGTCGGCCGGTTCGCTGCAACCGGCGGGCACGGCGGCACCACTGTCGGCCAGCAGGGCCGTCATGGCCCGCCAGGGGGCGCCGTGGCTGGCTTCGTTGAGGAAGGCGGACTGGCTGGGCGGCACGGCGCGGCGGCCGCCGGCACCGTGGAACAGCCGGCCGTATTCGGCCGCCAGGGCCAGCCGTGCGGCGCGATCCCAGGGCGCGCGGAAGCGCTCCAGCAGGGCGGCTGCCGGCTCGGCGAAGGCCGCATCGCCGGACAGCCGGTCGAGCACGGCATGGGCGCCGCCTTCGGCGAACCGGGCGAACGCGTGGTCGTCCATTTCACTCAGGAACAAGCGTGCCGCGACTTCATAGAGAGCCGCGTATGCACGTGAAATTGCAATATGAGAGGGTCTATCTCTACTCGCACTCGTCAAGACTAATCCGCCTACACCGAATAGTAGCGCGTCAGCTTTTCTGACAATCAAGAAAGTTAGAAGATAAATCTAACTTTATGTCCAGCCGCGCGCCCAAACTAGTTCGAGATCTTAACCGGAAAATTGGACTTGCTGTTTGACGTGGATCAATTCAGCGGATGCGATCCTATAGAATACTAAGCGGAATCTGTGTCCGCTGCGCTTGCGATGGGTAGCCTTCAAATGAATACCTCATCGCCCGGGCACGCACCCTGCGCCGACGAGGTGTCCTACCGTGCCCGATAGGTCAGACCGGCCCCGCCGTGGTTTCTGGCGGTCGACTTGGTTCTTCGTATTGTTCGTGATGCCGCTGGCAATCGTTGTGGTGGGCAGCCTCTTCTGGGCTGGCGGATCCGCCCTGCTGGCCTATACGGAGTCCAATGAATACTGCACCAGTTGTCATGAACTCACGCCGGTGATCGACGAATACCATGACAGCGTGCATTTCCGCAGTGCTTCAGGGGTGCGTGCCGGGTGTGCAGACTGCCATGTGCCGGACGAGTTCTGGCCGTCCGTGCTCGACCACGCGCATGCGCTGCTGGAGCTCTACCGCCATTTCGACGGCACCATCGAAACGCCGGAGCTGTTTGAGGAAAACCGGCTGCGCCTCGCCCGCCAGGTCTGGCACGACATGGAAACCTCCAACAGCCGCGAGTGCCGGAGCTGCCACGTGCCCGACGCGTTCGACTTCGCCGCCCAGCGGCCGGAAGCGCGCACGGCCATGGAGCCGCTGGCCGAGGAGCACGGCGGCAACTGCATCACCTGCCACCGCGGGCTGGTGCACGCCCTGCCGGACATGGAGGCGGCGGCCGCGGAGGAAGAAGCCGCCCGCATGGCCGAGCTGAGCGGCGGCGGCGAGGGGCCGGTGGCCGACACCATGGCGGTGCTGGAAACCTCCCCCTTCAGCCTGGCCGCCGGCAGCGGCGCCACCGATGCCCAGGTGTTCCCCGGCAGCATGGTGAGCGTGCTGGGAACCGAGGGTGACCAGGTGCATGTGCGGCTGGACGGTTGGCAGCAGGAAGGGGCCGAGCGGGTGATGTACGCGCTGGCGGGCCACCGCATCCTCACCGCCTCGTTGCAGCCGCCGGCCCAGCAGGCGTTGCAGACGGGCGAAAGCCAGACCCTGGCGCTGACCGGCCAGACCTGGACGGAAATCGCGCTGGAAGGGTGGCTGCCGCGGTCCCAGCTCACCGCCGATGTCGACCAGCTTTGGGCCTATGCCGGGGAAACCTACCGGGCCGCCTGTTCGGTGTGCCACACCGTGCATCCGCCCGATCAGTTCATGGCCAACCAGTGGGTGGGCCAGATGCAGGCCATGCGCGACCGCACCACCATCACCCCGGAACAATACCGGCTGATCCTGCGCTACCTGCAGATGAACGCCCGCGACGTCGCCGGCGGCGCGGGGGGCGGCCAGGGGGGTGAAGGCGGCGAGGAGGCAGGGGCTCACTGAGCCCCGCCCGCCGGGCAGTCCTTATTCCCCGTCTGTACCGGCACGTCGCCTCGCCCGGCCATCCTGGCAACGGGCGGGGGTGAGGGACGGTGCAGCGGAAACCTGAGAGGCGCTAGACGAAGGGCCGCGGCCGGTCGTGGGAGCGCGGGCGCGGCGTCGGGCGGCCTTGCCGGCCATACACCATCTCGCCGGGCGGCGGATTGGTGTCTTCTTCATCCCGCCCGCTGGGCGAATCGGCCGGGGCGATGGCCAGGCGCACCGCCACCGCGGTGACGTTGTCCGACGCCCCGCGGTCGAGCGCCAGATCGATCAGGTTGCGCACCGCCCGGTTGGGATCGCCGGACATCAGCTCCATGCGGATCTCTTCGGCCGTGACCTCGCGGGTCAGCCCGTCGGAGCACAGCAGGAACACGTCGCCCGGCTGCACCCGGTTGGTCACCTTGTCGAGCCGGAGTTCGGTATCGACGCCGACGGCGCGGGTGATGACGTTGCTTTGCGGGTGGTGCTCGGCATCCTGGGGGCTGAGCACGCCCTGGTTCACCAGCTCCTGCACATAGCTGTGGTCTTCGGTGAGCTGCAGCAGCTCGCCGGCCCGCGCCAGGTAGATGCGGCTGTCGCCGGCCCACAGCGCGCAATAGTGGCCGCCGTTCACCATCAGCACCACGACGGTGCTGCCGATGCCGCGCTTGGAGCCGCGGCGTTCGGCTTCCGCCTGCAAGTCCAAATGCACCTGATCCAGCAGGGTGCGCACGGCGGCGATCAACTGGCCCGCACCCATCGGCCCGTGCATGGAATCGAGCGCGGACACCACCGCGTTGGAGGCCTGGTCGCCGGCATCGTGGCCGCCCATCCCGTCGGCCACCGCAAACAGTCCAAGATCGGGGCGCGCCAGGTAGGCGTCTTCGTTAAGACGCCGGCGCGTACCGACATCGGAAAGGGCTGCGGAGTCGATCACGAGTTTTCCCGCCACGGCCGATCGTCCTCACGCCTCGGCCCGTGGCCGGCCCCTTGCGGCCCAGCCGGTCCGGGGGAGTGGGTTAACGACGAGGCCAGAATTGCAGGTCATGGTGGGGACTGCCAAGTCAAGATCTCCGCGACGCGGGCCGGTGCGGGCAGGCCCTGGGCCAGCAAGACACGACCGGCATCGTGATCGGTCGGGTGTGACCACCAAAGGCTATAGGGACTCGCCCGGTCGTCCAAGAGCAGGCTGTCGAGAAGCGGTGCGAAACCTGCCGCCACCGGCTGGCCGGCCGGCACATTGGCCGCGATTCCCTCGCCCGGGCCGCGGTGCGGCGGGTTGGCCGGCATGGCGGGGGTGTCGAAATCCGCCAGTTCCTCCTGGAAGTCCTCGAAGTCCATCTGTTCGGACATGCAGGCGGCCACCAGGCTGTCCAGGGCGCCAAACCAAGCCGTCAGCGCCGCCGGCAGCCCCGCCAGTGCTGTGACCGTGGGCAGGGCCACCGCCACCGTCAGCGGGAAGCGCCGGCCCACCCGGTCGAAGCTGGGCACCAGCAGGCCGGTCAGACCCTCGGGGCCGCAAACGCCCGGCATCAGGGCAAAGCGGCAGCCGGCGACGGCACGGTCGATGCTGTCGGCATTGGGCCACAGCAGCGGGTCCGCCTCCTCCATCACCTGTTGCAGCCAGCGGTCCCACGGGTCGATGAAGCGGCGCGTCAGGGCGCGGGAGACGAAATCGCCGCGCGACGGCAGCTTGCCGTAGAAGCCGAGTTCCGGCGGCGGGGCAGGCTGTTGGTTGGCCGCGCGCCGCATCACAGGGACGGACAGCCAAAGCTGCGCAGGGCCGGCAGGTTGAACGGGTTGCGCACGCTGCCCGCCTGCAAACGGAAGGTGGCCTGGCGACCGCCGGCGGAGAAGGTGACGTTGAAGCGGTCCGACGCCCCGGCACCGGAGATCGATGCGGTGTCGAGCAGCCGGAAGAAGGCCCACGCCCCCTCCCGCGTGATGCCGCTGCCGCCGGCGATTTCCGGGAAGAAGGCGACGCGCGCCAGGTTGGCCGAGCCGGGCCAGGTGGCGTTGCGTTCCGGCGAACGGCCATGGGAGAACTGCAGCGTGGCGTCGCCCACCGTCAGGTTCACGCCGGTGGCCGTCTGGCTGAGCTGCTCCAGGGCGACGGAGAACTGCACGTTGGGGGTGCCGCCACCGCCGCCCGGCCAGAACGCCTCGCCGATCTCGTGGGCCGCCTGGAACTGGGCCAGCACGGCAGCGGAAATGCCGAGATCGACGCCGTCCACGGAGCGGAACGTCCAGGTCCGCCCGGTGGTGTCCACCACCCGCGCCAGATTGGCGTTGAAGAAGGTGTCGATGCGGCCGCCGGGGGCGAACAGGGCGGCGAAATCGGCCAGCGACACATCGTTGCTGGAGCCGCGGGCAAACGGATAGCGCCCGGCGGTGGCGCGCACGCACAGCTCCGCCACATCGGCGTTCCAGGCATCGGCGATGGCGCTGGAGGCGCCGCCGACCAGTGCCGTGTTGGCGCCGCTGGCCACCTGCTCCATCCAGCCGCCGAGGGGGGCGGGCATCTGCCCGGCATCGAGCTCCAGGCCGGCGATGGCGCCGCTGGCGCCGCCGCTGCCGGCAGTGCCGATCAGATCGCCCACCGAGCCGCCGCTGAACTGGGCGGCATCGGCCACCCGGTTGAGGTCGACGCGCAGGGAGGCCAGCGTGTCGATCAGGTCTTCGAGCTGCGAGACGCCGCCTTCGTCGGACACGAATTCGTGCAGCGGCTGGAAGCGGCGATCGACGTAGGAGCCCAGCGGTTCCGGCTCCTCGCCGCCGCCCAGCAGGGCGCCGCCCAGGTTGCCGCCGTCCACCGCCCCGCCCAGCACGGCACCGCCGATGGTGGCGACGTTGTAGCTGAGCCGCCGGCGCGCCTGATATTCCGCAAAGTTCTGCAGCGCATAGAGGCTGTTGCCGGATGCCAGGCCCTCCACCGCCCCTTCCGGCGACGCCAGTTCCGGCGGCAGCACGGAAAGCTGCGTCTGCTCCGAGGCGGAGGTGAGCAGGTTGCGCAGGGGCGAGTTCGGCCCGGTGAGCGTGTTCAGCGTGCCCACCGCATCGTTGACGCCGTTGAACTGGCGGATGCGCAGATCGGCCAGCATGCGTTCCCACTGGGTGACGTACTGGTCGAGGTAGAGCTGCATGACGTCGCGTTCCAGCAGCGCCAACTGCTGTTCGGACAGGTCGGCCCGTTCCTCCTGGCCCAGCACCCAGCTTTCCGAGGCCACCTCGCCGGCGGTCTCGATCATGGTGGGCAGGAAATAGTCGTAGAAGCCGGTGCGGGTGTAGAGCCCGTCGATCCCCGCCGTCAGCGGGTCGCCCGAGGCGCGGGTGAACACCGAGGCGGTGGCCGGCCCGCCGGCATCGATGGGCCGCCACGGCGTCAACGCGCGCGCTTCGGCGGTGTTGCGGATGACGCTGAAGGCGCGCACCGCCAGCGGCACTTCGGCCAGCACCGTCTGGGCACGCTGGATCAGCTCGCCGTTCAGCGGCACCTCGCCCATGCGCCTAAGGTCGAGCATGGCGTTGAGGTGGGCGATCAGGTTGCCGCGCGTTTCCACATCGCCGAGGCCGGCGTATTGCCGGGTCCACGCCTCCGTCATGAAGCCGCGCACCACATCGTCGTCGAGGTCGCCCTGGCCGCCGAGCATGAGGTAGACGCGCAAGGTGGAGTACAGGTCTTCCTGCACTTCCGGATCGTCGCTGCGGCCCGATTCCGCGGCCTGCAGCGTGGTCGCCAGATCCCGCTCCAGGCCCAGCAGCAGGCGCGGCAGGAACAGGTCCGACAACGCCTCGCGGTAGGCGTAGGTGGCCTGCGAGCCGATCTTGTGGCCCTGGTAGAGCCCGAAGCCCGAAAGCCACGGCACCGAGGCGTCGCGCTCGGCATAGCCGCCGGGCATGCTGCGCAGCGTCGCCAGCGGCGGCAGCACCGGCCGGAGATCGGGATCGGACACCTGGGTCAGGTCGAGATCGGCGACCTGGCTGTTGTAGAGCGCCACCCGCCGCTCGGCGTCCTCGATCAGCGAGGTGTTGCGGAAATAGCTGGTGGTCCACAGCCCGGTCATCGCCAGCAGCACCAGGCCGCAGGTGGCCCAGGCGGCCCATTGCAGCCGGCGGCGGCGGCGTTCCAGCTTGTGGTTGCGGCCGACCACGCTGGCTTCGGGGAAGATCACCTGGCGCAGCAGCCGGGTGAGGAAATAGCTGCGCCCCGCGCCGCTGAAGCCGCTGACCGCTTGGCGGCCGATGCCGAAGGTGGCGGCCATGGCGCCGACCAGCCGGTCGATGGGGTTGCCTTCCTGGGTACCGCTGGTGAAGTAGACGCCGCGCAGCAGCAGCGGCCGCTCATAGCGGGTGATCAGGAAGATCTCGCTGAGGAAGTCGGTGACGCTGTCGCGCAGCGAGGCGACCTGCTGCGGGAAGCTGTAGACCAGGCTGCGCCGCTGGGGATCGGCTTCCTGGTGCAGGCGTTCGATCACCCGGTCGTTCAGCCGCGTCACCAGCCCGTCGAAGGCGCGCGGGAACTGTTCCACCGCCGACGTGCTGTCCTTGGTTTCTTCCAGCGGGAAGGTGTGGCCCCACACCTGCTCGCGCCGGTCCTGTTTGCCCAGGTCCTCGAAGAACTCCACGAAGCCGGCCACCAGATCCATCTTGGTGAACAGCACATAGACCGGGAAGCGGATGGCCAGCCGCTCGTCCAGCTCGCGCAGGCGCGAGCGGATCTTGCGCGCGTGTTCGCGGCGCTCGGCTTCCGGCAGCATCATCAGGTCGGAGATGGAGATGGCCACCAGCACGCCGTTGATGGGTTGGCGGCGGCGGTGCTTGCGCAGCATGTCGAGGAAGCCGAGCCAGGCCCCCTGGTCGACGGAGCTTTCGCTGTCCTGGGTGGTGTAGCGCCCGGCGGTGTCGATCATCACCGCGTCGTCGGTGAACCACCAGTCGCAGTTGCGGGTGCCGCCCACGCCCTTGATCTTGCG
>JAGQRL010000398.1 GCA_020425485.1 Rhodospirillaceae bacterium | reverse complement strand
CTCGCCTTCGCGCGCTACCAGTGGCGCTTCCGCAGCCTGTTCCAGAAGCTGATCCTGCTGCCGATCTTCTTTCCCCAGACGGTGCTGGGCCTCGCCCTGCTCATGTGGATCAACGCGCTCGACGTGATCCCGGACTGGCGGACGGCGGTGGTGGCCCACACCGTGTGGGTGGCCCCCATCGCCACCCTGATCATCGCCATCCGCGCCTACAGCTTCGATCCGGCGCTGGAGGAGGCGGCCCGCGACATGGGGGCGTCCACCCTCACCATCCTGAAGGAGGTGACGATCCCCCTGCTGATGCCGGGCGTGGTCTCCGCCGGGCTGTTCGCCTTCCTGCTCTCCTGGGGCAACTTCCCGCTGTCGCTGTTCACCACCGGGGCCGATTCAACCTTGCCGGAGTGGCTCTACGCCCGCATGGTTTCGGGCTACTCGCCGCTGGTTCCCACCGTCGGCGTGCTGTCCATCGGCGCATCGGTGGTGCTGATCCTGGCGGCCGGCCTGATCACCCTGGTGGTGCGCTGGCTGCGTGCCCGGCGGCTCGCCCAGCTCGATCGCCAGCTCAGCCGGCAGATCGCCGCACGGGAGCGGACGGATGGCCCGCTGGCGGCAGCCCCCGCGACCGCGGCAACCGATGCCAGCCTGGCCCCACCGGCCGCCGCCACCGCCTGCGAATAGCCGCCACCGTGCCTGCTAGCCTGAGGAGACCCCCGCCATGCTGACCCCGATCACCGACCGCAGCGTCATCGTCACCGGAGCGTCCCGCGGCATCGGCAAGGGCATCGCCAAGCTGTTCGCAGCCAAGGGGGCGAAGGTGATGGTGGTGGCCCGCGGCCGTGCCGATGCGGCCGACACGGTGGAGGAGATCCGCGCGGCCGAAGGGATCGCCGAGTTGCACCTGTGCGACGTGTCGGACTGGTCGGAGGTGCAGGCGATGGTGGAAACCACCGCCGCGGCCTTCGGCGGCGTCGACATCCTGTGCGCCAATGCCGGCATCTTCCCCCAGGTGAAGATGGTGGACATGTCCCCGGACGACTGGGACACCGTGATGGCCACCAACCTGAAAAGCACCTTTCTCTGCGTGAAGGCGTGCATCCCCTATTTCGAGAAGGCCGGCCGCGGCCGTGTGGTGGTCACCTCGTCGATCACCGGCCCCATCACCGGCTATCCCGGCTGGGCGCATTACGGCGCCTCGAAGTCCGGCCAGCTCGGCTTCCTGAAGACCGCGGCGATGGAGCTGGCGCGCTACAACACCACCATCAACGCGGTGATGCCCGGCAACATCAAGACCGAGGGGCTGGTGGACCTGGGCGAGGACTACATGACCAGCATGGCCGCCTCGATCCCGCTGAAGCGGCTGGGGGCGGTGGAGGATATCGGCAACGCCGCCCTGTTCTTCGCATCCGACGAAGCGGCCTACATCACCGGCCAGACCATCGTGGTGGATGGCGGCCAGATCCTGCCGGAATCGCTGGACGCCATCGCCGAGATCTGAGGCCGGGATCTGTGTTTCGGCCGCCCTAGGCGGAGCCGGAGCCGGCGCCGGCCCGCTCCCCCACCCG
>JAGQRL010000397.1 GCA_020425485.1 Rhodospirillaceae bacterium | reverse complement strand
CAGGAATTCGGCGGCATCATCAAGCACGGCGCCAAGCTGCTGTTCGCCTATTCCGAAGCCACCGTGCCGAAGGTCACCGTGATCACCCGCAAGGCCTATGGCGGGGCGTATGACGTGATGTCGTCCAAGCACCTGCGCGGCGACGTCAACTTCGCCTGGCCCACCGCGGAGATNNGTGATGGGGCCGAAGGGCGCGGTGGAGATCATCTTCCGTTCGGAAATCGGCGATCAGGAGAAGATCGACGCGCGGACGGAGGACTACCGCCGCAAGTTCGCCAACCCGTTCGTGGCCGGTTCGCGCGGCTATATCGACGACGTGATCATGCCGAGCCAGACGCGCCAGCGCATCAACCGCTCGCTCGACATGCTGCGCGACAAGCGGCTGGAGAACCCGCCGAAGAAGCACGACAACATCCCGCTGTAGGGCCCCGCTTCAAGGCAAGGTGGGCCGCCGCGGGCGGCCCCCTCACCTCGCTGGACGATTTTGGCGAGCACTCCGGGGTGACCCACAACCGTGATGCGCGCTCAACGGATGGTTTCGCGCCAAGTCAAGGGTGCGACCCATGCGCTCGTTTCGGCCCGTCATGATATTTCCGTGCTGGATTCGGCCACAAAGTTCCGCTCAACGTCATTGAGCGAGGCTGATTGGTGCCCGCAACGGGAGAGCATGCACATGGCGAAGGACAAGACCAGCAAGTCGAAGGGCGCGCCGGCCCCCAAGTCGGAGCCCAAGGCCGCCCCCAAGGCTGCCCCCAAGGCCGCCAAGAAGGGCAAGTAGTCAGGGCGGGTCGTCGAGCTCCGCCGGCAGGCGGTTCAGGCACGGTCACCGGCCGTCCCTGAACCCGCTGAAGCCGGCACCTGACGGAAAGGCGATCGCCGATGGGCGATCGCCTTTCGTCGTTCCGGGCGGCAATTCCGCGCCGCCGGACCGATCAAAAAAAGACGCACAATGCCGGCCGCCATAAGCGCCGGCGCAGGAGGAGACCGCCGAATGAAGTCGCTTTCGTTCCCCCTTGTGCTGGCCGTTGCCGGGTTTGCCGCACCGGCGCTGGCCGATGACGACCAGGTGGCCCGCGGCGCCTATCTGGTGTCGATCATGGATTGCACCGGCTGCCACACCGGCCGCATGGCCGATGGCGCCCCCGACCCCAACCAGTACCTGACCGGCGCCACCATCGGCTTCGAGATGCCGGACCTCGGCATCTTCTGGCCGCCGAACCTGACCAGCGATCCCACCGGCATCGGCGATTGGAGCGACGAAGAGGTGGCGACGGCCATCCGCACCGGCGAACGGCCGGACGGCCGCATCCTGGCGCCGATCATGCCGTGGATGTCCTATGCCAGCCTGACGGACGACGACGTTGCCGCCCTGGTGGCCTATCTGCGCACCCTGCCGCCGACCGAGAACGAGGTGCCGGCCCCGGTGGCCAGCGGTGCGGAGGCCGTGCTGCCCTATTTCGCGTTCGCCGTGCCGCAATAGCGCGCACTTGCTGGCAGGGCCGGCCCGCTCCCCGCGGCCGGC
Source organism: Rhodospirillaceae bacterium (assembly GCA_020425485.1). Lineage (GTDB taxonomy): Bacteria > Pseudomonadota > Alphaproteobacteria > DSM-16000 > Inquilinaceae > JACKIH01. The sequence continues at coordinate 1,040 of JAGQRL010000397.1, read as the reverse complement.
CCTCCACGCCCAAGGTGCTTCGCGTTCCGCGGCACCGGCCCGCACCCCCGCCCGGCCACCCAATACTCTACAATGGCTTGGGTGACCGGGTGTGGGAGAGGGCCGCACCGGATGGGGCCAAGTGCGAGACGGCCCTAGGCGTTCAGCCGCGGGGCTTCGTTCCACTCGGTGTGGAAATCCCCCGGCTGGTCGGTGCGCCGGTAGGTGTGGGCGCCGAAATAGTCGCGCTGCGCCTGGATCAGCGCTGCCGGCCCCCGAACCTGGCGATACCCGTCCACATAGGCGCGCGCCGAACACAGCGCCGGCACCGGCAGCCCGGCCCCGCAGGCCAGCCGCAAGGTATCGCGCCACCCGGCATCCGCCCGGCCCAGCACGCCGCACATCACCGGGGCGACGATCAGGTTGGCCAGCTTCGGCTCCTCGCTGAAGGCCCGGGCGACGTCGTCCAGCAGCTTTGCCCGGATGATGCAGCCGGCCCGCCAGATGGTGGCGATGGTGGCCGGATCGGCCTGCCAGCCGAACTCCCGCCCGGCCGCCGCGATCAGCGCCAGGCCCTGGGCGTAGGTGGCCACGAAGCAGCCGAGCAGCGCATCGCCGATGGCATCCACCACCGCTTGCGGATCCTCCAGCGGGCCGACCGACAGGCCGAGATCCGGCAGCACGCCGGCGGCCGTCATGCGTTCGCCCTTCAGGGCCGCCATGGCGCGGGCGAACACCGCTTCCGTCAACGTCGGCGTGGGCACGCCCAGCGCCAAGGCCGCTTCCGACGTCCAGCGCCCGGTGCCCTTCTGGCCGGCGGCATCGACGATGCGGTCCACCAGCGCTGTCGGCGGGCTGCCCGGGGCGGCGCGGTCGTCGGCGGTGGCCAGGATGTCCGCGGTGATGCCGATCAGGTAGCTGGACAAGGCACCCTTGTTCCAGCGCGCGAAATGCCCGGACATCTCTAGCGGCGTCAGGTCCAGCACCGTGCCCATCAGGTCGTAGGCTTCGGCAATCGCCTGCATCAGCGCGTATTCGATGCCGTTGTGCACCATCTTCAC
>JAGQRL010000061.1 GCA_020425485.1 Rhodospirillaceae bacterium | reverse complement strand
GGCATCCCGCAAGTCGACAACTACTTCAGAAACACGGCAAATAAACTTGTTCAATCCGGGAATGCCCGAGTCTACGTCATGTTGGCACCCGATGGAGCATTGATCGGGTTTTATTCGATCAATGCCCACGCGGTCCGCTACGACAAACTCCCCAAGAAGTTTGCACGCACGCGGCCGGCGCATGGCGAAATTCCTGCTGCCTACATCTCCATGATCGGCCGAGACCGGCGATACAGCGGCCGTGGCTTCGGCAGCGACCTGTTGGCCGATGCTTTGAAACGAATCGCGAGAGCCGCCGATCAGGTCGGCATGGCGGTCGTCATGCTGGATGTCCTCGACTGCGGCAATCCCGAGCGCGTTGCCCGCAGAAAGGCGCTATACCAGGGATTTGGCTTCGAACCCATCGCCTCCAACCCGCTCAGGATGTACCTGCCCGTTGCTCTTGCGCGAAAGCTGCTTGCAGAGGAAGAAGCGCCGATCCTGTTGGAGGAGGACACAACGGCAACGCCACAGGCCTGAAATCCGGCCATGCGAAGTCAGTTGCCCATTTGTCGCCTGAGACCGCTTGCGGTTCCTGCTGCGGCCTAGAAATGCCGCATGACCCCTTGGGAAACTTGGTGGGCGCTGTAGGGCTCGAACCTACGACCCGCTGATTAAGAGTCAGCTGCTCTGCCAACTGAGCTAAGCGCCCCGACCAAGACCGGAACACATAAGTGGCTCCGCGCATCGGTGCAAGGGCCACGGCACTGCCGAACGGCTGCGATGCATCCCAAGCAGCGGCCGCGACGCAGCTCGAAGCCGCCTTGCCCTACAGGCCGGCCTCGCCGGCTGCCCTGAGGGCCGGGCTGGAGGCCTGGGCCGGCACCGGGCGTGCCACTGCCGGCACCGCCGCCTCGCCCACCGGCACCCGCATCGGCAGATGGCACGACACGGTGGTGCCCCGGCCGGGCACGCTTTCCAGGGCGACGCTGCCGCCGTGCAGCTCGATGATGCTCTTCACCAGCGACAGGCCGAGCCCGGCACCGCTCCGCCGGCCGGCCGCCTTGGCGCGCTCGAACCGGCCGAACACCCGGTCGTGGTCGGCCGCGGAGATGCCGACCCCGGTATCGGACACGGCCAGGGCCACGCCGTCGCCATGGTGGGCCGCCGACAGGCAGATCCGCCCGCCTTCCGGGGTGAACTTCACGGCATTGCTGACGAGGTTGTAGAGCGCCTGCTTCAGCCGCCGCTCGTCGCCCTCGATGGTGCCGAAATCGGCCGGGCAATCCAGCTCCAGCTTGAGTTGCTGGTTGCCGGCCCACTCGCGCGCGAGGTCGTACACCCCCTGGAGCAGGTGCGACACGTCCACCTCCCCCACCGCCAGTTCCAGGTAGCCGGCTTCGATCGTGGCGATGTCCAGGATGTCGTTGATCAGCGACAGGAGCTGGCGCGAGGCATCGGCGATGGAGCCGGCGTAGCCGAGCTGGCGGTCGTTGAGCGAGCCGAAATACTGGTTGGCGAGGATTTCCGCGAAGCCAAGGATGGCATTGAGCGGCGTGCGGAGCTGGTAGGAGACGTTGGCGATGAACTCCGACTTCAGCCGGTCGGCGGTTTCCAGCGCCCGATTGCTGGCGCGCAGCGCCTGCTCGATGGTCACCGAGTCGGTAACGTCCTGGTAGCTGTTGAGGACGCTGCCGTCCGACAGTGGCACGGTGCGGTAGTCGATCACCGTGCCGTCGGCGCGGTTCAGCCGCATGCGCGTGGTCTCGCGGTCCAGCGCATGGCCCACCAGGGCCTCGCGCATCTCCTGCCAGGTGCCATCGTGGCGGTAGAGATCGTGGGCGGCGTCCAGCACGTCGCGCACATGCGGCCGGCCGGCCAGCAGGTCGGTGTCGAGCCGCCACAGCCGGGCATAGGCGGGGTTGCTGAGCTGCAGGCGCCCGTCGCCGCCGAACACGGCGAGCCCTTCGGCCAGGTTGTCCAGGCTCTCCCGCTGCACGGCGATCAGGGTGTTGTAGTTGCGTTCCAGCGTCAGTTCGGAGGTCACGTCCTCCTGCACGAACATCAGCCCGCCCAGCGGGTGCGGTGCCACCACCGAGCGCAGGGTGGTGCCGTCCGGCAGGTGCATCAGGTCTTCCACCGGATCGATGAGCGACTGGAACAGCCGCGTCTGCTCGTCACGGAAGGCGCGGAAGTCGGTGTATTCCGGCAGGCGCCGCCGCTCGCGCAGCACTTCCAGCACGTCGACCAGGGTGGGCCGGGTTTCCAGCCAGGCCTCGTCGAGCTGCCACAGGGCGGCGTAGGCCTGGTTGTAGAAGGTCAGGTGCTGGTCGGGGCCGTAGACGGCGATGGCCGATTGCAGCGTTTCCAGCATCTCGGTGGTGGCAGCGCGGTTGCGCTCCAGATCGGCGCGGGCATCGTCCACCGCCGTCACGTCCACCGCGACGCCGCGGGTGGCCACGCCCGCCGCCTGCATCCGCGGATCGGTTTCCGCGGTTTCGGTGACCAGCAGGCTGCGCCGTTCGCCGCCGATCACCGTGTGATGGCTTTCGCTCACCGGGCCGCCGGCGCGCCGTGCTGCGGCCGCCAGGGCTGTGGCGGCATCGCTCACCGGGCCGGACAGCAGTTCCACCTGCCCCGCCAGCACATCCTCCACCGAGGCATCGACGCGCCGCGCATAGCCCGACGACACGGCCAGCAGGCGGCTCTGGCCATCGCGCAGCCAGGTCGGTGCGTCGGCCACCTCCAGCAAGGCCTGCAGGCGGGCGAACTGGCATTGCAGGGCCTGCTGGGTGGCGGTCAGTGCCTGCAGCCGGGCGTCGGCCTCGGCAAGCTGGGCGATCAGGGCGGAGATGTCCGTTGCCAGCAGCAGCGTGCTGCCCGGCGCCACCGGATCGGCCACGCCGAGCAGTTGCAGGGTCGGCCCGCCCTTGGTTTCCGACAGGCGCACCGGCACATCCGCCGCGTGGCTGGCCATCTGCCCGGCAACCCCGGTGGTCGCCAGGCGCCCCAGCGGCTGGGCGGCACCATCGGACAGCGGGGCGAGCCCGCCTTCCGGCCGCCAGCGGGCAACGGCCACCGGCAGGGCCGCCAATCGTCGATTGAGCGCTTCGAGCTGGGAGGCAAGTTCCGCCGCCCGCGCTTCGGTGAAGCGCAAGCGATGGCTGAGATAGGCCGTGACCCCGGCGCCGGCCGCCACCGTCATCGCCAGCAGGATCCAGGCGATCACCGCCGGCCCCCCGGCGGGCACTGCCGGGCCGGCACCGCCGGCGCATCGCCGAAGGCGGCCCGTGCCCCACCGCACACCTGCAACCGTGCCGAAATCTGGGGCAGCATCACCCGCACCGGGCTCCCATCATGATGGCGATGGAGAAGCCTAGCATGGCGGTTCGGCCAGCGCGACCGGCTGGCCGGCCTGACAACCCGGCCGCCCACAGCCACAGCGTGGCGGGGGCGGCCGGGAGGAGCCGGCGGGATGCGCGGAGCGCGCGCTAGTAGCGGTAGTGGTCGGACTTGAACGGACCGGCGCTGCTGAGGCCCAGATAGCCGGCCTGCTTGTCGGTCAGCGTGGTCAGCTTCGCCCCCAGCTTTTCCAGGTGCAGGGCCGCCACCTTCTCGTCCAGGTGCTTGGGCAGGGTGTAGACCTGCCGCTCGTAGTTGTCGTGGTTGGTCCACAGCTCGATCTGGGCCAGCACCTGGTTGGTGAACGAGGCACTCATCACGAAGCTGGGGTGGCCGGTGGCGCAGCCCAGGTTCACCAGGCGGCCCTTGGCCAGCACGATCAGGCGCTTGCCGTCGGGGAACACCACCTCGTCCACCTGCGGCTTCACCTCTTCCCACACCAGATTGCGCAGGCTGCCGATCTGGATCTCGCTGTCGAAGTGGCCGATGTTGCAGACGATGGCGCGATCCTTCATCTGGCGCATGTGGTCCAGCGTGATCACGTCCACATTGCCGGTGGCGGTGACGAAGATGTCGCCCTCCGGGGCGGCGTCATCCATGGTCGTCACCTGGTAGCCTTCCATGGCCGCCTGCAGCGCGCAGATCGGGTCGATCTCCGTCACCATCACGCGGGCACCCTGGCTGCGCAGGCTTTCCGCCGAGCCCTTGCCGACATCGCCATAGCCGCACACCACGGCCACCTTGCCGGCCAGC
>JAGQRL010000396.1 GCA_020425485.1 Rhodospirillaceae bacterium | reverse complement strand
ATATTGGGCGGCCGGGCGGGGGAGCGGGCTGGAACCGCTCAGCCGAAGGCGAAGAGGCGCCGCCCCTACCCCTCGGCGAACTCGGCACGCAGGGCGGCATCGTCGGCCCCCAGCGCTGGCACCGGGCCATAGCGGTCTTCCCGGCCGGCGACCACCACACCGGTGGCGAGGCAATCGATCACCTTGCCGTCCGACAACTCAACGGCGACGAAGCGGGCTTGCGGGTGGCGCATCAGGTCATCGAGCGAGCTGAGCCGCCCATAGGCGATCCTGGCCTCTTCCAGCCGGCGGATCACGGCGTCGCGGTCGAACCCGGCAAACACCTGTTCGATGCGCGCCGTCAGCTCCGCGCGATGGACCACCCGCGTCGGGTTGTCGAAAAACTGCGGATCGTCGGCCAGCTCGGGCAGGCCCAGCACCTGTGCGCAGAAGCGCTGCCATTCCCGCTCGTTCTGGATGGAGATGAGCAGCCCCAGCCCGTCGCCGCAGCGAAACAGGCCGTAGGGACTGATCGAGGGGTGCTGCAGGCCGGACCGGCTGGGCGGCTTGCCGCCATAGCGCGCCTGCAGGTAGGGCACGTTCATCCAGTCGGCCATGGCATGGAACAGGGAAACCTGGATGCCGCGGCCCTTGCCGGTGCGCTCGCGGGCGAACAGCGCTTGCAGGATCGCCTGGAAGGCCGTCATCCCGGCGGCGATATCGCAAACCGACACGCCGACGCGTCCCGGCTCTTCCACCGTGCCGTTGATGTTCGCCAGCCCGCTTTCGCCCTGGATCAGCAGATCGTAGGCCTTCAGGTCGCGCAGCGGCCCCTCTTCGCCGTAGCCGCTGATATCGCAGGTGATCAGGCGGGGGTGGGCGGCGCGCAGGTCGCTCGACCCGAAGCCCAGGCGTTCCGCAGCACCAGGGATGAGGTTCTGCACGAACACGTCAGCGGCGGCGACCATGCGGCGCACCAGGGCGGCATCCGCCGGGTCCTTCAGGTCGAGCCGGATGGACTGCTTGCCCCGGTTGAGCCAGACAAAATAGGCGCTGTGGCCGGCGGCGAGGCGATCGTAGTCCCGCGCAAAATCGCCTTCGGGCCGTTCCACCTTGATCACCCGGGCACCGGCATCGGCCAGCTTGCACGTCGCGTAGGGGGCCGCCACCGCCTGTTCGATGGCCACCACCTGAATGCCATCGAGATCGCCTGCCATCGAACCGCTTCCCAGTGCCATTTCCTTCGATCCGCCGGGGACCCGGCGGCGATTTTACCGGGCACTATGGCAAAGCCGTTGGCGGAATGAGAAATGCCTTGTTGGCGAACCGGGCATGGAGGAGCCGGCGGCCAGCCCTGGCCCGACAGCGAAATCACTCTAGCGGCGAAACGGCGGTGCGTGACGGCCCAATGGCGGAGCGGAAGAGACTAGAACCGGCCCCCCACACTCAAGCAGCGCGAAGCGCGATAGCGCGCAGAAAGACTCTGGCGGACATGGAGTCCGCCTAACTTTCGTCCGCTGGCGTTCGGCGAGACCCGCGGAATTGATTTTAAATTCATGAATATCAATGAGATGAATTCGCCACCGTCCGCTTCCATCCGCTGGGATTTGTGGCAAGTCGGTTCGATATGTGGGAACAAATGTGGGAATTCAGATGCCCCTCACGGCGCGAAGGGTTGAGACGGCAGCGCCCGGCAAATACGGCGATGGCCGTGGATTGATGTTGGTCGTAAAGGAGAGCGGCGCTCGTTCCTGGGTGCTGCGATCTCAGCATGGGGGACGGCGACGGGATATCGGTCTCGGGTCCTGGCCGGAGGTGACCCTATCTGCGGCCCGCGAGAAGGCGCTCGAAGCGCGCCGCCTCATCCGCGACGGTGGTGACCCGGTTGCAGCAAAGCGGCGGTCGGCCGGGCGCTTCCGGGAGGTGGCGGCGGAACTGATCGCTTCGAAGCGCGATGGCTGGCGCAATGCCAAGCACGCGGCACAATGGTCGGCGACTCTCGATACCTACGCATATCCCAAGATCGGTGGGATCGATGTGCGGGCAGTCGGCGTCGAGGACGTGTTGTCTGTGCTGAAGCCGATCTGGTCTGCGAAGCCCGAGACCGCAAGCCGCGTGCGCCAGCGGATCGAGGCCGTTCTCGACTACGCCACGGCAACCGGTCTTCGCGAAGGTGACAACCCGGCGCGCTGGCGGGGCCACTTGGACCACCTGCTGCCGAAGCCATCGAAGGTAAGAGCGGTTGAGCACCATGCCGCCTTGGACTGGAGACGGATCAGTGAGTTCATGAAGCGATTGACGGCGCGGGAAGGCACCGCGGCGAGAGCACTAGGCTTTGCCATTCTCACTGCCGCGCGATCCGGCGAGGTGCGCGGCGTGCGATGGGGCGAGGTCGACATCGCGGCGAAGGTGTGGACCGTGCCGGGCTCCCGCATGAAGGCAGGCGTGGAGCACCGGGTGCCGCTAACGGACGGTGCCCTGGCAATCATCGGCGAGCCCGGCGAAGCCAATGACCTGGTGTTTCCTGGCGAGCGTGCGGGGAAGCCGTTGTCGGACATGTCGCTGACGGCGGTTCTGCGGCGCATGGGAGAAAACGTAACGGTGCACGGATTCCGGTCGACTTTTCGGGATTGGGCCGGCGAAGTATCGTCGTTCCCGCGCGAAGTGATCGAGGCTGCGCTGGCACACCGGTTGAAGGACAAGGCCGAAGCGGCCTATGCCCGCGGGGACCTCTTCGACAAGCGCCGGGCATTGATGACTGCGTGGTCCGAGACGGCTGCCGCCTCTGCCTAGAATAACACAAGGGATGGTCCTCGTACGTAGGTGAACACCCAGATATTGAAGATTGAGGCAAGCATTCCCATAAATTGGGTACGGTGCACCTTTGCGCCGATTTAGCGGTGGTAGCCCATGCCCATGTCGGTCCATTTGCAGAAGTTTCTCCGGCAGACTCCGATTGCCGACCTGCGGTCGTACCTTGAGGATCTGTCGCCAACGGGTTTTGCAGAGACTGGCTGGACAGCGCCGCGCAATGAAGTTGTCGACGCGTTGGTCGAGCGCGTCCACGCTCTCAACCTGCAAACGCGAGACAAACTGTTCCAGGATGTCGATCGGGTCTGCCAGTTTGAGGGGCAACCTGGACGGACGGCCCTTCGCATGGTGGTCGCAGCCAACCCCGAGGCCCGCGACGTCTTCGACACGCTCACGGATGTAACGGCCTGCGCTCTTTTCGTCCTGCGGATGGGCGACGATGTGTTCGACCAGGCCTGGCATCGCACTTTGTCCAGCGACTGCTGAACGGCCGTGACTGGACCGGGATGGATTTTGAAACTGGGATCGAACCCAGCGTTCGACGGACGGCCTCCGTCGCCGACCTTGAGGAGAAGTTACGTGACGTGCTTGCCGGCGATGGACCGATTCGACGTGTGATCGTGGAGCGGTTCACCCGGTACGAACGCGACCCGCTCGACGACAGCATTCGGCAGCGCGATCAGTTCACGCTTTACTACGAAGACGCGCCTGTCGCTGATCTGGCGTTCCTCGGCGACCACGAGTTGCAGACCTCCACCCGCTACCCTGTGATGGAGGCCGCAATCCTATTCGACAACAAGGACGGTACGCTCGACGTGGTGGCCAAGGGCGGCGGCAAGGAACGGCGGAAGGCAATCGCGGACGCGTTCGTCGACGTGATGCTTGAGTCGGGCGCCGTCCTTTCTCCCCGGTCTCGCCGGACTCTGGCCCTCGACGTTCTTAAGACCCGCCCCGCATTCGATCTGCGCCTCGAAGATCGCGTCCGCAGCGTCGACGTGACGATGCTGAAGCTCGGGTCGCCAGACTACGGATCATTGGCAACCTTCGAAACACCGGCGCGTCGCCTTCACCAAGACGATCTGGATTTCTATCAGCGGGCGGAGCGGGCCTTCGGACGCCATGGCGTTCTCGGTAGCGACGGATGGCGGGTGTTGTCCGCCAAGCTACGGATCGTGTTCGAACCCGAGGCGGGGAAGACGCGCACCAAGACGGTGACGTTTGAGTTGAAGGCTCCCGACCGGACCAATCTGCGCGACCAGATCGATCAGCATCGGCAGATTGCCGACACCTTGCTCGCGCGGTGGGGACTGTATGAAGGCGGAGACTGACCCTTTCGGGCTCTTGTGCCGGTTGCTCGCTCAGGGTGACGGAAAGATCGCCGCTGCATCCATCGGTGGCCTGAGACATCCGGCGGTCTGCGCGCTGGTCAGCTCCGGCCTGCTGGTCCAGGACGGAGCCCTACCCACGACAATCTGCGACGCCTGCGACGAAGCCCATCCTGCCGAGGTCACGTTCGATCCATCGACGAGGGGCCATGGATGGTATTGCCCGGAGGTCGGCTTCGTACCGGCCGAACCGGACAAGGTAGCGGCATTGGCGACTACCCTGGAGCGAGCAGCAAGATGCCTACGCAGTGCCTTTGGGGCGGCTTTCGGAAACGGGCGCTGGGCGGTGCGGCACATCGAGGGCGTAGATGCCTGGGTTGTCGGTGTTTGGACCATCTCCGGGGCAGCGACGACCGTTGTGTTGGGACGGAGCTTGGAGAACGCGCTGAACTCGGCGGCGCTTCGGAACGCCCTGGCGGAGCTGGCGCCGAACGAGGCGGGCTTGGTCCTGACGATCGGCGAAGACGGCGGTTTCGAACCACCGGCTCGGTTCGACAAGGTGCCGCTGGCAGATGCAGCCACCGTTGGCGAGACCGGCTTGATCCTGGATGGCGACCTGCTCTCGAGGATCGTTGCGCCGCACGCCGTCGGGCGGCGTGTGGCGCATGTCGGGCAACCGAGCGTCAAGGTGCAGGTTTGGGCAATCCTCGTGTCCTCTGAACCTTCTAGGCTTG
>JAGQRL010000395.1 GCA_020425485.1 Rhodospirillaceae bacterium | reverse complement strand
GTGGGGGTGCGGGCCGGAACCGACTTGAGACTCAAAAAAGGCGCTAGCCCGGCGGCACCAGGGGCGCCTGGCCGGTAACCTCCTCGCCCCATTCCTCTTCCAGCCGGCCCAGCCGTTCCTTCATCCGGTCGATTTCCGCCCGGTGGCGCTGGGCGACAAAGATGGCCACCACCGATGGCACGCTGAAATAGATCAGCCAGCCCAGGCCGGCGAGGCCATACATCAGCACCCAGTTGAACGGATCGGCCAGGGCGGCCCAGGCCAGGTCCAGCGTATGGCCGTCGCGCCACAGGTTCATTTCCAGCGGCAGCACGCCGCAGAAGTTCAGCGGGCCCACGGTTACCGCGGCGTAGTGCTGGGGGTCGCGGTCGGAAATGAAGGCCACCAGCGTCGGTGCCATGCCCAGCAGGAACACCACCGTGGTCGGCAGGAACAGTGCCAGCGCCGGCACCACCAGCAGGATGAACAGCACGATCATGCCCATGGAGGAGCGCTGCTTGGGCGGCGCCTGGGGCCGCCCGGCGGCGGCCGGGCCTGCGCCGGGGCGCTGGCCCTGGGCGGGCTGGGTGGTGGTGAGGGCTCGGCTCTTGGGCATGGCTCCCTCCGCTCAGGTCTGCATCAGCACGACCACGACGACCATGACGGCGGCCAGCAGGCCCCCCATCAGGGCCGCCACCTGCCGGCCGAAATCGGCGGTCAGGCGCCCGTCGTTGCTGAGCCCGCGCTCGCGCAGCCCGATCTGCTGGGTGATCGCCGCGTAGTCGCGCATGGCGAGGCGGAAGGCGGCGCTATCCTTCTTCACCAGGCTGACATTGGTGAGCACTTGCAGAAGCCGCTTGAGGTCGCCCTGCTTGGCTTCCTTCTCGATGTGGTCGCGCACCTTTTCGCGCAGCGAGCGGCTGTGGAACTGCTCCAGCACCGGGCCGACCTGCGTCACCGCCCAGGCCGCCAGGTTGGGCAGCTTGCGCAGGTGGGTTTCCCGTTGCAGCTCCGATAGCAGCGACAGGAAGGCAAGCCCGCGTTCGGACCCCTTGGGGTCGCCGGTCAGGGCCGTGAACACCTTTTCCTTGATGCGGTTGTGGCGCGACAGGATGAAGGCTGCCACATGCCGGTCGAAGGGTTGCGGCGGCCGCCCCGGCCGCCCGGCCACGTCGTCCAGCGCCAGTACCAGCGAGGTCAGGTCGCGGCAGCAGTACACCTCCACCGACGGCCCCATGCAGTGGATCGCCGGGTTGAGTTCGTAGAGCACCCGTTCCAGCCCGTTGCCCAGGACGGGGCGTTCCAGGTGGCCGCGCGCGCTGTCGAACTGGCTGGTCAGCGGGGCGAATTCCGGCAGGAAGGCCGGCTGGCTGTTGACCCAGTTGAGCGGCAACTGGGCGGTGATCATCTCCGCGATCTCCTGGGTGCCGGAGCCGCGGATATAGGCTTCGGCCAGGGCCGAGCCGAGGCCGGTGGGCATGATCGCCTTGCCCTTGAAGCGGATCGGCGCGATGGGGTCCAGCGCCATCAGGCTGCGGGCGAGCCGCCGGTCCTCGTAGGTGCCGCCGCGGCCGCTGCGGGCACCGCGGTCGGCTTCCTCCAGGCGCTCCACCAGGCCGGGGTCGTCGAGGTTGCGGCGCAGCCAGTGGGCGATATCGCCGCTTTCCAGGGCGCTGATCGCCTTGTCCGGCTTGCGGGCCATCTGCACGGCCAGGGCGCGGGCGGTCCAGCATTCCTGGCCGTCCATGTCGTAGGGGCGGGAGGCGCGCCGCGGCTGCAGGGGCTGGCGGCCGGCCTGGCGGCGGCCATCGATCCACATCTCGATGTCGGTGGCGGTCCACCGGCTTTCCGGCTCGTCGGCCAGCATGCCGCGGAGCAGTTCGGCCATGGCGGGCGACATGCGGATATCGGCCGACAGCGCGGTGAAGCTGCCGCGCTCGATCTTGGCATCGAGGATGGCGCGATCATCCTGCTGGGCGATGGCCAGCTTGCCGGCGATGAGGAACAGCAGGGTGACGCCGATGGCGTACACGTCGTCGGCCATGGAGCCGGTGCCGCGGCCCACCGGCATGGCAAGCCCGCGTTCGATGGGCTCGAACAGCAGCGGCTGGCCGTAGCCCGGCGGGCCGCTGATGCATTCGCCCAGCACCGCCTTGGCGGTGGCCCCTTCCGCTTCGCGCAGGAAGATGTTGGTGGGGTTGATGCTGCCGTGGAAGGTGCGCCGCAGCTTCAGCTCGGAAATCGCTTGCACAAGCGGCTGCAACACCTGGCGCTGCACCCGGTCTTCCGGCATCGGCTTGCGCTCTTGGCGGATGGCGCGCACCAGCGGCTCGCCGCGCGGCCGGGTGGTGATGAGGATCGGTCGGCGCACCCGGTCCGGCGGCCAGTCGGCCACGCCGTAGTCGACCACGCGCACGGTGACCGGGCTGTCGAGGCCGCGCAGGCCGCTCAGAATGTCCCAGCGCGGCGGCAAGCCGGTCTGGCAGACATAGGCCACCAGTTCCGCGGAGCTGTCGCGGCTGTCCAGTGCGGGGAAGGCGGTGGCGGTGACGCTGCTGAGCTGGCTGAGCGGCCGTTCGGAGCGGATCTCGTAGCGGTCGTTGAAGCGCACGCCGTCGCCGCTGGCGGCCGGCGGCGCCTCGGAGGCCGAGGCGGCGTCATGATGCGGCGCGCCGGAGAACGGAGCCGGAGCGGCGGCATCGTCCTCGGGCGAAACTTCCTCCCCCGCCAGGAACGCGCTCAGATCGCTCGGCGCCATGCTCCCCAATCCCGGAAAAAACCCTTTGGCCTATGGGTGTGATAGCCGGGTGGTGGGTAAGAAATGGTTAACACCCCGGGTAACTTAGAAACCAAATGGACTGGCCGGCCGGCCGGGGGCCGGCGCTGACCCAGGGTTGATTTTGCTTCGGATAGAACTGCGGTTTTGGTGTGTAACGCTCTGAAAAATCTATAGTCTTTCCGTTGTGGTGAGGTACTGCCGCCCCTGGGGCCGCAAAGCCCGGCCGGCACCTCCGCCAAACCCCAGTCGCCGGAGGCATCCGGCCTCGCGCCCAGCACGGCGAACACCCCGCACTGCGCTCAGGGGATGCCGGCGATCACCTCGGGGATCAGGGCATCGGAATTGGGCTTGGCCGCCAGCAGGGCCCTTTCGATCTCGCCGGCGGGCGGCAGCCAGTAGCCGTCCGCGTTCTTGTGGGTGCGCTTGGCGGCTTTCAGGATCTCCTCGCACTTCAGCCAGCCGTTGATCTTGCCGATGCGCACCGGGTCGCCGAAGGCGGTGCCGTAGCTCTTCAGCGCGTGCATCTTCTCCCGCTTGCCGGGATTCTCCGTGTACAGGTAGTGGAGCATGCGCATGGACAGGGCCGCCCCCCAGTCGTCCCGCGTGATCACCTGGCGGAGGTCGCTGAACGGCGGCTTGTTCTTCGTCAGCGCCTTGTAGGGGCCGAAGCCGGCGGGTTCCACCTGGCCGAAGCCGAAGGCGGGGCCCACCTGGTCGCAGGTCTTGCTGTACTGCGGGCGGTTGCGGAAGGTGCTTTCTTCCCAAAAGATGCCGATGATCAGCTCGTCGGAGAACACCGACCAGGTTTCCTTGAGGAACGGCGCGCTCAGGCTGGCAAGCTTAACAAGCTTCCACATGTGATTGAAATGTCTGCGGTCCGGGTCCCCGATCACCTCGCAGGATTTGGGGATGCGCCTTGGCTCCGTGCCCATCGCCGCACCTTCCTCCCGTTTTCGCCACGCCAGGTACCCCTGCGGACCTGCCTGATTGCAGCGGTCCGGGCCGGTGCCCATTGGGCGTGCGAAAAGCGGCGAAAAGTGGCCAGGGCGGGCCGCCCGGGCATGCCGCCCGGACACACCGCCCGGGCACACCGCCCGGATAGGCCAAACGGGGGCGGCCCGCAGGGTCAGTCGGTGAACGGGTCGGTCATCAGGATGGTGTCGTCGCGCTCGGGGCTGGTGGACAGCAGCGCGATTGGCGCCTCGATCAGCTCCTCGATGCGCCGGCTGTACTTCACCGCCGCGGCGGGCAGTTCCGCGAAGCTGCGCGCCCCCTGGGTGCTTTCCGGCCAGCCCTCCAGCGTCTCGTAGATCGGGCGGATGCGGGCCTGTTCCGCGGCGTTGGCCGGCAGATGGTCGATGCGGGTGCCGTCCAGCTCGTAGCCGGTGCAGATCGACAGGGTCTCGAAGCCGTCCAGCACGTCCAGCTTGGTCAGCGCGATGCCGCCGATGCCGCCGGTTTTCACCGCCTGGCGCACCAGCACGGCGTCGAACCAGCCGCAGCGTCGGCGCCGCCCGGTCACCGTGCCGAATTCGCGACCGCGCTCGCCCAGGCGCTCGCCCACCGCGTCGTTCAGCTCGGTGGGGAACGGCCCGGAGCCGACGCGCGTGGTGTAGGCCT
>JAGQRL010000060.1 GCA_020425485.1 Rhodospirillaceae bacterium | reverse complement strand
GCGCGCTGCGCGAAACCCAGGAGGAAATCGGCGTGCCGCCCGACGCGGTGTCGCTGATCGGCCGGCTCGACACCTACATCACCCGCACCGGCTTTCGGGTAACCCCGGTGGTTGGCGTGGCCGGCGAGGACCTGCACTATCTGCGCGACGCCTTCGAGGTGGACGAGGTGTTCGAGGTGCCGCTCGCGCACTTTCTGGCGCCGGACAGCCTGCGCACCGATGAGCGGTACCTGCTGGGCAAGACGCGCCGGTTCTTTTCGTTCCCCTATGGCGACTACTACATCTGGGGCGCGACCGCCGGCATGCTTGTGAATCTGAGGGAGCTTTTGGGCGTATCATGCTGAGATTGTTTCAGCTTCTCGCCATTCTGATCCCGCTGGGAATCTATCTGTCCTATGTGTTCGCCAAGCGCCGGCAGGCGGCGGCCATGGGCCATCCGCTGCCGAGCTGGTGGCAGCAGGGCCCCGGATTCTGGGCCATCCTCGGTGGGCTGGGCCTGCTGATCGCCAGCCTGGCGGTGTTTTCGGCCTTCGACGGGGCGCCCGCGGGCAGCCGCTACATGCCGCCGCGGATGGTCGACGGCCAGCTTGTGGGAGGCCAGATGGTCGACCCCTCGGAGGCGACGGAGGGCGAGGCAACGGCGCCCGATGTCCTGCATGAATGAGCCGGACGTGCAGGCACCGGAGCTGCTGGAGCGCATCCGCCGGCCGGGCAGCGACCGCGTGCTGGACGCATTGGAGGCTGCCGAGGGCGAGGGCCGCTTCGTCGGCGGCTGCGTGCGCGACGCGCTGCTGGACCGGCCGCTGAGCGATATCGACATCGCCACGCCGCTGAAACCGGAAGCGGTGGCGGCAGCGCTCGAGGCCGCCGGCATCAAGGCCATCCCCACCGGGCTGAAGCACGGCACCATCACCGCGGTCGCCGACCACAATACCTTTGAAATCACCACATTACGCCTGGATGTTGAGACGGACGGGCGGCACGCCACGGTGGCCTTCACCGGCGATTGGCGGGCCGATGCCGGGCGGCGCGACTTCACCATGAACGCCCTGCTGCTCGACCGGCATGGCGCCATCACCGACTATTTCGGCGGGCTGGCCGATGCCAGGGCCGGGCGCGTGCGCTTCATCGGCGACGCGGCCCAGCGCATCGCGGAGGACGTGCTGCGCATCCTGCGGTTCTTCCGCTTCCACGCCCACTATGGCCAGGGTGCGCCGGATGCCGAGGGGCTGGCCGCCTGCGCCCGACTGGCCGACCGCATCCCCAGCCTGTCGGGCGAACGGGTGCGCGAGGAGACGCTGAAGCTGCTGGCGGCACCCGATCCGGTGGCGGTGTGGCACGCCATGGTGGCGGCAGGCGTGGCCCGGCAGGTGATCGGCCGCGACGGGGCGGTGGAGCGGCTGGCCGCCCTGGTGGCAATGGGGGTGGCGACCGGGGTCACGCCGGCCGGGGACCCTGTGCTGCGGCTGGCCAGCCTGCTCGACGATGCCGGCCAGGCCGAGTCGGTGGCGGAGCGGCTGCGCCTCTCCAACCGCCAGGGCGAACGCCTGGTGGCGGCGGTGGAGCTGCGAGACTTGTTGGAAGGGGCACCGGTGGGGGCTGAGTTCCGCCGGCTGCTCTACCACCACGGGGCCGACGCGGTGGCGGATGCCGCGATTGCCGCCCTGGCAGCCGATCCTGCGGCACCCTGGGCGGCGTGGCAGGAGGAGCTGGGCCGGTGGCAGCCGCCCAAGCTGCCCATCGGCGGGCGCGATGTGCGCGAACTGTCGGGGGCCGAAGGACCGGAGGTGGGGCGCCTGTTGAAGGCCGTGGAAGCCTGGTGGATCGACGGGGATTTTCAAGCAGACAAAGAGGCTTGCCGGGAAAAGCTCACGTCGCTTTTGGGTTAGCTGCGGCGCCGCAATGCGCCTAGGGCCAGGCGGCCAGCGGCGGCAGGGACATCAAGATCGCCTCCACATTGCCGCCGGTCATCAGCCCGAACTGGGTGCCGCGGTCGTAGAGCAGGTTNNGGTTGAACTCCACATAGCGGCCGCGCCGCTGCAACTGGTGGGCGCGTTCCGCCTCCGTCCACGGCGCATTAAGGTGCCGCTGCACGATGGCCGGGTAGGTGCGGAGGAACGCTTCGCCCACCGCCTGCACGAAGGCGAAGGTGGCGTCGGGCTCGTCTTCCAGATTGTCGAAAAAGATGCCGCCGACGCCGCGCGGCTCGCCCCGGTGCTTCAGGAAGAAGTAGTCGTCGCACCACGCCTTGAAGCGGGGGTAGTCGCCGGGGCCGTGGGCCTCGCAGGCGGCCTTGAGGGCGGCGTGAAAGGTTGCGGTGTCGGCGTCGTCCGGCACCATGGGGGTGAGGTCGGCGCCGCCGCCGAACCAGGCCCGCGTCGTTGCGATGTGGCGCAGGTTCATGTGCACCGCCGGCACCTTGGGGCTTTGCAGATGCGCCACCAGGCTGACGCCGCTGGCCCAGAACCGGCCGTCCCCCGCCGCACCGGGAATGCGCGCACGGAACTCCTCGGAAAAGGTGCCGTGGACGGTCGACACGTTCACCCCGACCTTCTCGAACACGCGGCCGTGCATCAGCGCCATCACCCCGCCGCCGCCGCCGTCGCGCTGCCAGGGCGTGCGCTGGAAGCGGCCGGCCGGGCGATCGGCCAGCTGCCCGGTATGGGCGCCCTCCAGCGCTTCGAAGGCGGTACAGATGCGGTCGCGCAGATCCTCGAAATAGGCACGGGCCGGGGCTTTCAGCCGGTCGAGCGGCCCAGGGGTGGACTCAGGGGCGGGATCAGGAGCGGGGTCGGTCATGCGGGGTCCTCGTGCCACGGGGCACCGGTCTGGCGGATCGCTTCGCCCGTCACCATGGCGGCGGCCAGCGCCACGTTCAACGACCGGGCGGCGGGACGCAGGGGCACCACGGCGCGCAGGTCGGCGGCGTCGTGCACCTCGGCCGGCACGCCGGCACTTTCCCGGCCCAGCAGCAGGCGGTCCTCGGGCCGGTAGGCGATGTCCAGATAGCTGCGGTCGCCGCCCGTGGTCAGCAGGATCAGGCGGCCCCGATGGTCGGCCGATCGGTAGCTTTGCCAGCTCGGCCAGCGCTGCCAGTCGAGCAGATCGAGGTAGTCCATGCCGGCGCGGCGCAGGCGGCTGTCGCTGAGCACGAAGCCGCAGGGCTCCACGATGTCCAGGCCCAGCCCCAGGCAGGCGGCTAGGCGCATCATGGCGCCGGTGTTCTGGGGGATATCGGGTTGGTAGAGCACCAGGCGCATGGCCGCATCCGTTGAGCCGTCACCGTCCCACCATGCCGGCTCGGCAGGCGCTGGCAAGCCGTTCGGCGCGGGCCGGATCGGGCCGCCGCCGGCGCCGCAACCCTCGGTCGCAAAAGCTGATGGCACACTTTTTCTAAGGGATTCGCGGCCCGTCGCGCCGCTGCCGAACACTGGGGGGCAGCCTCCCACCGCCGCCATCGCGGGCCGGGCCAACCCGGCCGGACCCAAAATGCATGGCGGCTGGCACAGTTTGGCCATGGTCGTGACACCCGGAGGACAGCTTGACAGTTGGCAACCCTGCCGCAGGCGCGCTAAGAAACCGGGCAAGGACTCATGCAGCCTCTTCCGGGGCGGATGATTCTTCCAAAGGTAGCGGACCAAGAAGCCATGGCGGACACGACAGACAGCGACGGCCACACCGGCACGCGCCGCGATTTCCTTTACCTCGCCACCGCCGCCACCGCGGGTGTGGGTGTTATGGCCTTCGCCTGGCCCCTCATCGACAGCATGAACCCGGCGGCCGACACGCTGGCCCTGGCCACGACCAATGTGGACCTGACCGGGGTCGAAGCCGGCCAGGCGATCACCGTGGTGTGGCGCGGCAAGCCGGTTTTCGTGCGCCACCGCACCCAGGGTGAGATCGTGGCGGCGGAATCGGTGGACCTGTCGACGCTGATCGACCCGCAGCCCGATGACGCGCGCGTCATCGAGCCGGAATGGCTGGTGGTGATCGGCATCTGCACCCATCTGGGCTGCGTGCCCTTGGGCCAGCGGCCGACCGACGAGCGCGGCGAATACGGCGGCTACTTCTGCCCGTGCCACGGCTCGGTCTACGACACCTCGGGGCGGATTCGCGGCGGCCCGGCCCCGCGCAATCTGGACGTTCCCGAATATACCTTCACCTCCGAGACGTCGATACGGATCGGCTAAGGTTCGGATCCGAGGAGCCGAGGCTATGGCGCATGGAAGCTCGGGCGGCACGCCCTTCACAAACCCGGTGATCCGCTGGATCGACAGTCGGCTGCCCATCTTCTCCATGATGGTGAAGGAGTACGGCCAGTTCCCGGCCCCACGGAATTTCAACTACTTCTGGAATTTCGGCGCGCTGGCGATGATCGTGCTGATGGTGATGATCGTCACCGGGCTGTTCTTGTCGATGCACTACACGGCGCATGTGGACTACGCCTTCGACAGCGTGGAACGCATCATGCGCGACGTGAACTTCGGCTGGCTGATGCGCTACATCCACGCCAACGGCGCGTCGATGTTCTTCGTGGTGGTGTTCATCCACATCTTCCGCGGGCTCTATTACGGCTCCTACAAGAAGCCGCGTGAACTGCTGTGGATCCTCGGCGTCCTCATCCTGCTGCTGATGATGGCCACCGCCTTCATGGGCTACGTGCTGCCTTGGGGCCAGATGAGCTTCTGGGGCGCCACGGTGATCACCAACCTGTTCTCGGCCATCCCGCTGGTGGGCAACGAGATCGTGACGTGGCTGTGGGGCGGCTTCTCGGTCGACAACCCGACGCTCAACCGCTTCTTCTCGCTGCACTTCCTGCTGCCGTTCGTGATCGTCGGCGTGGTCTTCCTCCACGTCGCCGCCCTGCACATCACCGGATCGAACAACCCCAAGGGCATCGAGCCCAAGGGGCCGCAGGACACCCTGCCGTTCCATCCGTACTACACCATCAAGGACATGTTCGGATCCGGCGTGTTCCTGATGATCTTCGCGATGTTCGTGTTCTTCGCGCCGAACTACCTGGGGCACGCGGACAACTACATCCCGGCCAACCCGCTGGTGACGCCGGCGCACATCGTGCCCGAANNGGTACTTCCTGCCGTTCTACGCGATGCTGCGTGCCATCACCTTCAACATCGGCATTCCCTTCACCGGGGTGACGATCATCGAGGCGAAGCTGGGCGGCGTGATCACCATGTTCGGGTCGATCATCGTGCTGTTCTTCGTCTCCTGGCTCGACACCTCGCCGGTGCGCAGTGCCCGCTATCGGCCGATCTACAAGTGGTGCATGTGGCTCCTGGTGCTGGCGCTGATCACGCTGGGGTATTGCGGCTCGCAGCCGGCCGAAGGGGTGCTGGTGTTCGTCGCCCAGGTCGCCACCTTCTACTACTTCCTGCACTTCCTGGTGCTCATGCCGCTGCTGGGCAAGTTCGAGCGGCCGTTGCCGCTGCCCCGCAGCATCAGCGAACCGGTGCTGCGCGAAGCCGGTGCCGGGCCGTTGCCGGCCGGCGCCACCGCCAAGCCGATGGAGAAGTCGTGATGTGGAAGCGTGCATGCGCCCTGGCGGCGCTGGCCTGCGTGGCGCTCGGCGGACCGGCGTCGGCCTCGGAAGGCGGAGTGCATCCGCCGGCGCAGGACTGGGAGTTCAACGGCCTGTTCGGCACCTTCGACTTTGCGTCGGCGCAGCGCGGCCTGCAGGTCTATGAGCAGATCTGCCACACCTGCCACAGCCTCGACCACCTGGCCTTCCGCCACCTGGAGCAGCTCGGCTTCAACGAGGACGAGGTGGCGGCCATCGCCGCCAACTACCAGGTGACCGACGGGCCCGACGAGAACGGCGAGATGTTCACCCGCCCGGCCGAACCGTCGGACTTCTTCGTGCCAGCCTATGCCAACGAAGAGGCCGCGCGGGCCAGCAACGGCGGCGCCTATCCGCCGGACCTCAGCCTCATCGTCAAGGCGCGTTCCGGCGGTGCCAACTACATCTACGCCTTCCTGACCGGCTTCGATGAGCCGCCGGAAGGCGAAGAGCTGCCGTCCGGCCGCTACTGGAACGAATACTTCCCCGGCCACCAGCTGGCGATGCCCAACATGCTGGGCACGATCACCGCAGAATACACCGACGGCACCGAGCCGACGGTCCATCAGATGGCCTGGGACGTGACCAACTTCCTGGCCTGGGCGGCTGAGCCCCAGATGATGGAGCGCAAGCAGATGGGCCTGAAGGTGGTGCTGTTCCTGCTCGTGTTCACGGCACTCATGTATGCGGTGAAGCGCAAGATCTGGGCGAATGTCCACCACTAGGCGGGGCGCCGTCGTGGGGGCGGCCGCACCGATGCTATCGGGGGCGCGTGGCTAGGCCGGTTCGGCCAAGTGGCGCCCGCCGCCGGCCCGCACCGTCACCACCGGCGGTGCGGACAGCCGTTCCACCTCCTTCCTGATCCGGTGGCGGCGCATGGTGACACCGGCAGACATCAACCGGTTCTGGTTCAAGACGCATGGCCCGCGTGACTGGTTCGCGGGCAATGCCGCTTTCGATGCGGCCATTGCCGAGTCCTTCGGCGATGCCGTGGACGCGGCGTTGGATGGCGAGCTTGGCGAGTGGGCGGAAACGCCGCTGGGGGCGCTTGCCCTGGTGCTGGCGCTCGACCAGTTTCCGCGCAACCTGTTCCGCGGCAGCCCGCGCGCCTTTGCCGGGGATGTTCGCGCCCGCCACGTGGCCGACCTTGCCGTCGAGCACGGCTTCGACCTGTCCTTGTCCGATGCCCAGCGCCTGTTCTTGTACCTGCCGTTCGAGCACAGCGAGGCGATGGCCGACCAGCGCCGTGCCCTGGCGCTGATTTCCGATCTGCGGGCCGATCCGCAATGGATCGATCACGCCGCCCTGCATCTGTCGGTGATCCACTGGTTCGGCCGCTTCCCCCAGCGCAACGCCGCCCTTGGCCGCGAAACCACGGAGGCCGAGGCGCAGTTCCTCGGCGCCATCGGCGGATTTCCATGAGCCCGGTCCTGGGGATCGACCATGTCCTGGCCGGCGTCGCGGACCTGGAAGCGGCCCGGGCGGCGTGGCGGCGCCTGGGCTTCACCGTCACCCCGCGCGGCCGCCATATCGGCTGGGGTACCGGCAACTACTGCATCATGTTCCCCGACGACTATGTGGAGCTGCTGGGCATCGTCGATCCCGCCGGCGACCTGCAGGGGCTCGACCGGCTGCTGGCCAAGCGGGAGGGCCTGCTGGGCCTGGCGCTCGCCAGTCGCGACGCCGGGGCGGTGCATGCGGCGCTGCAATCCGCCGGGCTGGCCGCCGGGCCGCCGGCCGACCTGTCGCGCCTGCTGGAGGCCCCTGAGGGCACCGTGGAGCCGGCCTTCAAGCTGGTGCACCCCAGCGACCCGGAGCAGCACTTCGGCTTCAAGACCTTCGTCTGCCAGCACCTGACGCCGGAGCTGGTGTGGCGGCGGGAATGGATCGACCATCCCAATGGTGCCACCGGCATTCTGGCGGTCACGGCGGCAACGCCGAAGGCGGCAGCGGTGGCGCCGTCCTACCGGGCGCTGCTGGGCGATGACGCGGTGATTGAAGATGCCGCGGGCCTCAGCGTGCTTCTGGGCGGTGCCATCCTGCGGCTGGCCGAGACCGACGACATCTCCGGGCTCATCGGCATGGCGGTGGCGGTGTCCAACCTGGAACGGGCCCGCCGCATGCTGGTGGGCGGCGGCGTCGCCTTCGAAGCCGATGGCGATGGCCTGCACATCGACCCCGACGACGCCAGCGGGATGGCCCTGAGCCTGGTGGAACGCTGAGCCCGGTGGAACGCTGAGCCGGGACAATTCCGGTTAGTCTCAGGGTAGGCGGCGGTCCGGCCAGGTGGGCCCGCGGGTGCTGCCGAAGGGCTGATCGTTGCTCCGCACCGTTCGTCCAATGGGCCGCCCGGTTGGCCCCCCGGTCGGCCGATCCGGCGGCGGAGTGTTGGTTTCCGGCGGGGTCAGCAGGGCGACGAACACCAGCCCGGCCAGGAACCCGCCGATATGCGCCCACCAGGCGATGCCGGTGCTGGCCTCTGGCCCCAGGGCCGCGGTGGTGCCCTGGAGGACCTGGAGGCCGAACCAGATGGCCGCGAACACCAGCGTCGGCACCCGGAAGAACAGCGGCACGAAGACGATCGGCACCAGGATGACGATGCGCGAGCGCGGAAACAGCGCCGCATGGGCACTGACCACGCCGGCAATGGCACCGGAGGCGCCCAGGGTGGGCACGTAGCTGTCGGCATTGATCCAGGCATGCGTGGTGCTCGCCAGCAGGCCGGACAGCACGTAGAGCAGCAGGAAGCGGACACCGCCCATGCGCGACTCCACGGCCCGGCCGAGCAGCCACAGCGTCCACATATTGGCCAGCAGGTGCACCCAGCCGCCATGCAGGAACGCCATGGAGAGGTAGGGCAGGTAGTCGGACGGATCGAGGCCGTGGAGGATGGCCCAGGCGGGATCGCTGTAGCGCAACGGGATCAGCGCATAGTGCACCGTGACCAGGAAGCTCTCCTGCGTCGACAGGCTCTGCTGCCACAAGAACACGCCACAGCAGGCGGCCACCATGGCCAGGACGACGATGGCGAGGCGGGCGCGGGGAGCAGTGGATCCGACCGGTATCATGCGCTGCCAACATGGCCACGGGGATGCCGCCTGCCAAGGTATTGGCAGACCTGAGGTCGCCAACGGCGGCGCGTCAGCGGGCAGCTAGGCACCGAATCGCGACGGAATCACGGCTGGCGGTGCGCCGGCACCGCGACCGCCTACTCCTCGGTGCGGCCGGGGCTTTCGCGGTCGCGGTCGTAGCAGTGCGCCAGGGGAAACGGCGGCAGCCAGGATTCGCGGCGGATGGTCCACAGCTCGTAGGTCGGCACAAGCTGGTTGGGGGCATCCAGCGATCCCAGGTGCACTTCCACCTCGTCCCCGCTGCGCGAGAACACCGACGAACCGCAGCGCGGACAGAAGAAGCGCCCGCGATAGTCGCGGACCTCGCCTTCGATCGTCACCGCGTCCTCCGGGAAGATCGCCGAGGCGTGGAAGAGGGCGCCATGGTGCTTGCGGCAGTCCAGGCAATGGCACAGGCCGACCCGGTACGGGCGCCCCGAGGCCACAAAGCGAACGCTGCCGCACAGGCAGCCGCCGGCGAATCGGTCCATGCTGTGCCTCCAAATCCAAGCGGCCCGAACGGCCCCATCGGCCTTTGCGAACCGGCGGGCCGGGGAGGGGGCGGGCCGCAGCCGATGCGCTGGGATTGCCGGCCGCCGCCTACTGGGCGGAGCTGCCGCCGTCCTCGTCCGTCTCCTGCGGCGTTTCGGCGAACTGGCCCTGGGCGCGAAGCGTGGCGCGGAACAGGGCGTCCACCTCGTCCACCCGCTCGCGGAACGCCACCATGTCGTCGCCGGTGAGCTGGCGGCCGGTGGGCAGGTCGACGCTCAGCGGGTTCACCTGGGTGCCGTTCACCAGCACCTCGTAGTGCAGGTGGGGGCCGGTGGACAGGCCGGTGGAGCCGACATAGGCGATCACCTCGCCCTGGCGCACCCGGGCGCCCGCCGTCAGCCCGCGGGCAAAGCGGCTGAGGTGGCCGTAGGCGGTGCCGAGCTGGCCGTTGTGGCGGATTCGCACATAGTTGCCGTAGCCGGCATAGGGTCCGGCCATCTCCACCACGCCGTCGCCGGCGGCAAAAACCGGGGTGCCGGTGGGGGCGGCGAAATCGACGCCGCGGTGCATGCGGGTGTAGCCGAGGATCGGGTGGCGCCGGTAGCCGAAGCCCGACGACAGGCGCGCCCCGTCGATGGGGGTGCGCAGCAGGGCGCGGCGCACGCTCAGCCCGTCGCGGTCGAAATAGTCGATGAAGCCGTCCGATGCCTCGAACAGGTAGACTGGCAGGTCGCGGTCGCCGAGCTGCAGGCGGGCGTAGCTCACCTCATCGTCGCGGGCGACCGTGCCGTCCTCGAAATAGGCGCGCTGGAAGAGGATCTCGAACAGGTCGCCGGGCTGGATGTCGCGCTGGAAGTCCACCGTATAGGAGTAGGCGCGCACCAGCGGCACCAGCACGCTGTAGGGCACGCCCGCAGCGCCGGTATCGGCGGCCAGGCTGGAGCTGATTTCACCGCTGGCGGCGACCGGCCGCTCTTCCAGCGTGGTGGCGATGGGCTCGGCGACGTAGCTGGCGTCATCCTGGCGGGTCACCTGGATGGTGGCCTCCACGTCCGGCATGATTTCCAGGCCCACCAGCGTGGTGTCCTGGCCGGTGTGTTCCAGAATCAGGGTCAGCTCCTGGCCGATCTGCAGGTCGCGCGGATCGTAATACTCCTCCAGCGCGGCGATCAGGGCGTGGGCCTCGGCGCGCGGGGCGCCGGCATCGCCGAGGATACCCAGCAGGGTGTTGCCGGAGGCGACGGTGACGCTGCGCCGTTCGGTGCCAATGGCGTAGGGCTCGGTGAGCAGGCTGTCGGCGACGCTGAGGGCCAGCACGCTGGCCAGCGGTGCGGCCGAATCCTCGGCATCCTCCTCACCCGATGCAGCCACCGGGACATCGCTGGCCGTGTCCGGGTCGATGGCCTCGACCGTTTCGGTGACGGTGGGCGCTACAGGCGCGGCGGCCTCGGCCGCCTCATCGGTGTCCGCCTGGGCAAGCCGCGGGCCGTCGGCCACGGGGACGTCCCCGATTTCCGCCACCGGCTCCGCCACTGGCACCGGCACAGGCGCGGCGATGGCGGCAACGGCGCTGTCCTCGGGGTCGGCCGTCGTCAGATCGGTGGCAGCAGCCGCGACGCCGGCGACCAGCGTCACATAGACATAGACAGCAAGGGTGAGGCGCACCGATCGGTCTCCGCGTTGCGCCGCCGGGACGGTCGGTCGTCCGGCAGCCAGGGGTCTGGACTTTAGGCCAGGGCACACGCTGTCTGTCAATCTGGGCGCATCGGCGGGCGGCGACGGGGCGCTATTGTCGCGGGTTTTTCAACCCGTTGATATTTCTGCATAGTTGGCGTGCCATCGATCGACAAACTGGCGGAAAAAGGGGTTTGACAGGGCAGGGGGTGGGGCGTATACACCCGGCTCCCTGGTGACGGGAACACCCGCCGCCGGCCGGTTATTGGACAGAGTGGAGAGAAGTTGGAGGGGATGCTTGGTCGGTGGCCGGGTGTTCGGTTCAGGGTACTGGGCTGGGCATG